>JANNCK010000293.1:0-3689 GCA_031386545.1 Sphingomonadales bacterium | reverse complement strand
TTAATCACCCGCCTTCGTCTCCAGCGGACCGTGACAGTTACCGGTTACAACCAGCCGGGCTATCTGGCGTCGAGCCTCAATCAAATTGTTGTCGGAAAGCTTGGCTCGATCGCACTGCCCAATGGCTATAGCTTTGCCGTGGGCGGCGAGGCCGAGGCGGCTGCACGGGGCTTCTCGGGGCTTGGTGCAATCATTCTGTTTGCGGTCTTTGGTATTGTCGGCGTTCTGGTGATCGAATTCGGTCGTTTCCGCGAAACGCTGGTCGTGGCGGGCGTGGTGCCGCTCGGCATGGTCGGCGGGCTGGTCGCGTTGCTGGTGACCGGCAATTCAATGTCATTCCTCGCCATTATCGGTTTTGTCGCGCTGATCGGGATCGAGATCAAGAATTCGATTCTGCTCGTCGATTTCACATCACAACTCCGCGCACAGGGAATGGGCCTGCGCGCCGCCATTGAACGTGCCGGTGAAATCCGGTTCCTCCCGGTGCTGCTAACGTCAGTGACAGCCATCGGCGGCATGTTGCCCCTCGCGATCAGCGGCAGCGCGCTTTATTCGCCGCTGGCCTGGGTTATCATCGGCGGTCTCATCAGTTCGACGGTTCTCAGCCGCATTGTGACGCCCGTCATGTACCTGCTGGCGGTTCGCGGTTCCGAAGCGGTGTTGACGGGTCCGGAACAAGCCGCGTAAATACATCGGAAGGCGGCCAGCAGGTCGCCTTTTCTATTTTGTGCGAAAGGCCGTTTCCATGTCGATCACCGCCCTCATGCCTGTCTATCCCCGCAGCGGGGTCCGGCCGGTGCGCGGCGAGGGTGCGTATCTTTATGGCGAGCGCGGCGAGCGTTATCTCGATTTCGCCAGTGGCATTGCAGTAAATTTGCTTGGTCATGGTCATCCGCATCTGACCAAAGTGCTTCAGGATCAGGTGGCGACACTGATGCACGTCAGCAACCTTTACGGATCACCGCAGGGCGAGGCACTGGCACAGCGGCTGGTCGATCTGACCTTTGCCGACACCGTGTTCTTCACCAATTCTGGTGCGGAAGCGGTTGAATGCGCGATCAAGACCGCGCGGCGCTTTCACTACGCGACCGGCAATCCACAGCGGACGACGCTGATAACCTTCCACAATGCCTTTCACGGGCGGACGTTGGGCACAATCAGCGCGACCAACCAAGACAAGATGCGGATCGGGTTTGAGCCGCTCTTGCCCGGTTTTGCCTATGCGCCGTTCGACGATCTTGAGGCGGCGCTGGCGCTGGTCGATGACAATACAGCGGGCTTCCTTGTCGAACCCATTCAGGGTGAGGGCGGTATCCGCCCCGCGAGCCACGAGTTCCTGACCGGCCTGCGTAAGGTTTGCGACGAAAAGGGGCTGATGCTCGTTCTCGACGAAGTTCAGTGCGGCATGGCGCGTACCGGCAAGCTCTATGCGCATGAGCATTACGGTATCGTCCCCGACATCATGGCGACAGCAAAGGGTATTGGCGGCGGGTTTCCGCTCGGTGCCTGCCTTGCGACCGAACATGCCGCACAAGGCATGGTCGTCGGCACGCATGGCTCGACCTATGGCGGTAATCCGCTGGCGGTAGCGGCGGGCAATGCCGTGCTCGATATTGTCGCAAATGATGAATTTCTGGCGCAGGTCACGGCAACATCCGAGCGGTTGCAGGCGGCGCTTGGCCAGATGATGCCAAACCACGACCGGATTTTCGAAAGCGTGCGCGGGATGGGGCTGATGCTGGGGGTGAAGCTCAAGGTCGATAGCCGTGCGTTCGTGGCGCACGCCCGTGACAACCACGGGCTGCTGACGGTGGCAGCGGGCGACAATGTCGTTCGCATTTTGCCACCGCTCAACATCGAAGAGCATCACATCGCCGAATTCGTCGAGAAACTGTCAGCAGCAGCTGCAAGCTTCGAGGTTCCAGTAGCGGCATGACCCGCCATTTCCTCGACCTGTCGTCGGCAGGGGCAGATGGAATCGCGGCGATGCTGGCCGATGCGCTCGACCGAAAAACGGCGCGGGCGGGCTGGCCGAAAGGCAAGGCGGATGCGGACACGCCGCTCGCCGGACATACCCTCGCGATGATCTTTGAAAAGTCGTCGACGCGCACCCGCGTATCGTTCGACATGGCGATGCGTCAGCTCGGCGGTACCACGATCGTCATGGATGCCGGCTCGATGCAGCTGGGCCGCGGCGAGACAGTGGCGGATACCGCCAGCGTCCTGTCACGTTATGTCGATGCGATCGTGATCCGTACCGATGATCCGGCCAAGCTTGACGAGATGGCGGCACACGCGACAGTGCCGGTTATCAACGGCCTGACCGATGCATCGCACCCGTGCCAGATAATGGCCGATTTGCTGACGGTCATTGACCGCGGCGTGGCCCTGCCCGGCACGAAATGGGCTTGGCTTGGTGACGGCAATAATGTCCTGCATTCGATTATCGAAGCAGCGGGCCTGATGAAATTCTCGGTCGCGATTGGCTGTCCAGAGGGGTATGATCCCGACCCGCGCTGGATCGATGAGGCCAATGCGCGGTTGGCAGGCACCAATGCCCGCGTGACCATCGAACGGGATCCGGCGCGTGCAGTTGCCGATGCCGATATGGTCGTTACCGATACTTGGATTTCGATGGGCCAAGATTCTGGGGGTCAGCCGCAGGCCGATGCGAAGTTGGCGGCGATGATGCCCTATCAGGTTGGCGGCGGGTTGATGGGCGGGGCGAAAGCGGGCGCAACCTTCCTCCATTGCCTGCCCGCGCATCGCGGCGAGGAAGTGACCGCCGCTGTCATCGACGGCCCGCAGTCCGCGATCTGGGACGAGGCGGAGAACCGCCTCCACGCACAGAAATCGGTGTTGTTGTGGGCATTCGGACTGCTGGGTTGAGGCAAGCGCCCTGCGTCCCCATGTTGCGGACATGACGACGACACACGACATCGACCGCACCCTCGGCTTCACGATTACCAGCCGCCATGCCCGCGGGCGTGTCGCACGGCTGGGGCCGGTGCTCGACACCATATTGGCCGCACACGCCTATCCCCTCGCGATAGAACGCCTGCTGGGCGAGGCGCTGGTGCTGACGGCGTTACTGGGCGCGCTGCTCAAGGATGCCGACGGTCAGATGACCTTGCAGGCGCAGACCGAGGCCGGGATCGTCGACTTGCTGGTCTGCGATTATAAGGGCGGCGAGCTGCGCGGGTACGTCCGTCACGACGCCGAGCGTATGGCAGAGGGGCCAGCTGACCCGTCGCTGTTCGCACTATTCGGCAAGGGGTATCTGGCAATCACCTTCGACCAATCGATGTCGGGCGAGCGTTATCAGGGAATTGTCCCGCTTGAGGGTGGCTCGCTTGCCGATGCCGCGCAGAGCTATTTTGCCCAGTCGGAGCAAATCCCCAGTCTTGTCCGTATTGCAGTTGGCCGCGATGAATGTGGCTGCAAGGCGGGCGGATTACTTCTCCAGCACTTGCCCGAGGGCGAGGAAGGACGCGAACGGCTGCACACGCGACTCGACCATCCTGAATGGGAACATGTCGCGATTCTGGGCAGCACGCTTGGTCCCGACGAATTGCTTGATCGCGCCCTGCCGCTCGAAACCATTGTCTGGCGGCTGTTCAACGAAGAGGACGAAGTGCGTCTGCTCGGTGGTGCCTCGCTAGCCAAGGGATGCCGCTGCGATCCCGATC
>JANNCK010000267.1:0-10036 GCA_031386545.1 Sphingomonadales bacterium | reverse complement strand
CCGACACGCTCGACCATGCCACCCCGCAACGGATCATCGCGCCCGAGTTGCGGATGGAACTCACCCGCCGTGGTGACCTGTCGTCGCTCGATCTGCGTTCCCGCATCCGCCGCCTGCGCTTCGTTGCGCGGCGGCTGGCGGTGCTCGCCGACGAGAGCCCGCAGGTCGATTATGACGGCGTCCGCAAGGCCGTTTACGCCTGTCTCGCGCGCTATCTCGAACGCGAATCACCGCATTTTCTCGGCATGATCGAGGCGACCGATGCCAAAGCCCTGCTCGACCTGATCGAGGCACGCTGGGATCTCGCCACGCTCGATAGACAGACCGACGCCGCGATGGCCGACGCGATTGGTGCTTGTCTGCGCACCCATCGCCGCCAGCCCTTGCTCGCCTATCTTGGCTTCCCGTTTTACGATGTCGCAACGCTCGCGCTGTTGCAGGGTGAGGGGTTCGACGAGTTCGACCCCGTCATGGTTGACCGCATTGCGCCCGAGGATGCGACCTCGCTGTCGGGCGGCGCACCGGTGTTGAAAGGTATTCAGTTCAACAGCTTCGGCGCGTTTTTCAGCCGCGCCTACCGCGAGAACGACTATCTCTGGGGCCGCCTGCACGGGGCCGAGCGGCTCGTCGACATCGTTGTCGCAACCCTGCCGCCGGGGGCGCTGGACGCCGATGTTATCGCCCGTGCCAAATGCGCGGCGTTCGGCGCGATCCTCGACTGCGAGGGGCCGCGTTTGACAACGATCCCCGAAACAATTGTGGAGCTTCGCAACCGGCTCGGCGTCCTCTCTGGCAAAGCGGGGACGACCGGCCTAGACTAAGGCGTCGCAACACGAAGGTCGTAACCACATGCAGTTTCTACGCACGATATTTTGGGTCGTCGTTGCCGTGGTGGTCGTCTATTTCGCTTGGGCCAATCCGCAGGTGGTGCAAGTCAATCTATGGAGTGGCCTAGCTTGGTATCCGCCGCTCTGGTTCGCTTTGCTGACGAGCTTTCTGGCCGGACTGTTGCCCATGCTTCTGCTCCACCGCACGACGCGCTGGACGATGCGCCGCCGCCTCGACAGCGCAAATCGCGCGCTGACTGAAACTGCGGTCCTGCCTTCGACCGCCCGCGACGTACCCCCGCCGGGCGCCATGCCCTTTGCCCCGCCGCCCGGTGTCGCGTGACCAGCCCGATCTGGGTCGCGATCGACACACCCGATCTGGAGCGGGCCAAAGCCATCGTCACCAAGGTCGGTCGCCACGTCGGTGGCATCAAACTCGGCCTCGAATTCTTCTGCGCCAATGGCCGCGCGGGGATTCACGAAATGGCCAAACTGCACCTGCCGATCTTTCTCGACCTGAAACTGCACGATATTCCCAACACCGTGGCAAAGGCGGTGCAGGCGCTCGCCCCGCTGGAGCCCGCCATCCTGACCGTCCACGCGGCGGGGGGCCGCGCGATGATGGAAGATGCCAAGGCTGCCGCCCCGATTGGCTGTAAAGTCGTTGCGGTCACGGTGCTGACCAGCCTCGACGCCAGCGACCTCGCAAGCGCAGGTGTGACGGGCAGTCCCCACGACCAGGTTCTCCGCCTCACCGCCGCTGCCCGCGAAGCCGGTCTCGACGGGGTGGTCTGTTCGGGTAACGAAGTCGCCGCCGCGCACAAATTATGGCCACAGGGTTATTTCGTCGTCCCGGGCGTGCGCCCCGCCGATGGCGCAGTCAGTGACCAGAAGCGCGTGGTAACGCCGCGCGCGGCACTTGACGCAGGCGCTAGCATCCTTGTTGTCGGTCGGCCAATTACACAAGCAAGCAATCCCGATGCAGCTGTGCGGGCAATCGAAGCAACGCTGTAAACCCGCACAAACTATTTTCGTACCCGTTTCCCCTACCGACACGTTGTCCTCGTTCGTGGCCATCCCTATCTGCACGGGTAATGACGCGCGTCCCGAAAGGACTTCGATCATGGCTAATAAGATCCTTGCCCCCGACGACGATGCGCTCGACCGCGAGCGTGATGCCGAGCCGGTGATCCACCACGAACCGCACGGCTTTTCCGACCGTTTCGCGCTCGGTTTTACCAAGCTGCTCCGCTTCTGCGCCGATACTTTTTTCGCCAAACGCTATGGCCACCGCGCCATTGTCCTTGAAACCGTCGCGGCGGTTCCCGGCATGGTCGGGGCAATGTTCACCCACCTGACCTCGCTGCGCCGGATGCGCGACGACGAGGGCTGGATCCGCACGCTGATCGAGGAAGCCGAGAACGAGCGGATGCACTTGATGACCTTTATCGAAATCGCCAAGCCGACCTTGTTCGAACGCATCGTCATTCTGGCCGCACAGGGTGTTTTCCTCGTCGGCTTTTCGATTCTCTATCTCGTCTCGTCGAAAACCGCGCACCGTGTTGTCGGCTATTTCGAGGAAGAGGCGGTCACGAGCTACACGCTCTATCTGCAAGAAATCGACGAAGGTCGCTCGCCCAATGTTCCCGCGCCCGCCATTGCGAAACATTATTGGAAGATGGCCGACGACGCGACCTTGCGCGACGTTATTCTCATTGTCCGCGCCGACGAAGCCCATCACCGCGATGTCAATCACGGTTTTGCGAGCAAGCTCGGCGGCAAACCGGTCGATCCGAAAGCGACCGCGCCCTATCCCGAACATGCGACGGACATCCGGATGACGGCATAGGTTCGACAGGCGGGCGTCTGCCGCTTAAAGGCGCGGCGATGCCCGTCCTCACCAAAATCTGCGGCCTTTCGACACCCGAAACGCTCGATGCTGCAATCAAGCACGGCGCGAGCCATGTGGGCTTGGTATTTTATGCCAAAAGCCCGCGTAACCTGTCACCGCTCCAGGCAGCGGCCCTCGCTGCCCGCGTGCCCGCGCATGTCAAAACTGTCGGCCTGTTCGTCGATCCAAGCGCCGACGATCTCGACCGCATCCTGTCGCAGGTCCGCCTCGACATCCTGCAACTCCACGGCGACGAATCCCCCGAGACCGTTGCGCGCCTCGCCAAAACCCACAGCCGCGAGGTGTGGAAAGCCCTCCCCGTCCGCACCGCGGCCGACCGTGATGCCGCCACCCGCTACAAGGGTGCGGCGTCGCTGATCCTCTACGACGCCAAACCGCCCGAGGGCGCTGACCTCCCCGGCGGCAACGGCCTGCGCTTCGACTGGACCCTGCTCAGCGGCCACCGCCATCCGCTGCCCTGGGCGCTTTCGGGCGGGCTGGATGCCGACAATGTCACCGAGGCAATCCGCGTCACCGCTGCCTCACTCGTCGATGTATCTTCAGGCGTTGAATCGTCAGCAGGCGTCAAGGATATGGACAAGATTGCCGCTTTCCTTAAAGCCGCGCGCATATGACAATCGCCAACACCCGCCCCAACACCCTCCGCGCGCAACCCGACCACAACGGCCATTTCGGCCAGTTCGGCGGGCGTTACGTCGCTGAAACATTGATGCCGCTGATCCTCGACCTTGAACGCGAGTATCGCGCGGCCAAGGTTGACCCCGCATTTGCGGCGCAGTTCGACGATCTTATGACGCATTATGTCGGGCGGCCCAGCCCGCTGTATTATGCCGAGCGCCTCACAGAAGAACTCGGCGGCGCGAAAATCTATTTCAAGCGCGACGAGCTCAATCACACCGGCGCGCACAAGATCAACAATTGCATCGGCCAGATCCTGCTCGCGCTGCGGATGGGCAAGACCAAGATCATCGCCGAGACCGGCGCGGGCCAGCACGGCGTCGCGACCGCGACCGTCGCGGCGCGCTTCGGCCTGCCCTGCACGATCTTCATGGGCGCGCGCGATGTCGAGCGCCAATCGCCCAACGTGTTCCGGATGAAGCTGCTCGGCGCGGAGATCGTCCCCGTCACCAGCGGCTCGGCGACGCTGAAGGACGCAATGAACGAGGCGCTGCGACATTGGGTCGCGAACGTCGAGGACACCTTCTACATCATCGGCACAGCGGCGGGACCGCATCCGTACCCCGAGCTCGTCCGCGATTTCCAGAGCGTGATCGGCAAGGAAGCACGCGAACAGATTTTGGCACGCGAAGGTCGCCTGCCCGACCTGTTGGTCGCGGCCATCGGCGGTGGATCGAACGCCATCGGTCTGTTCCACCCGTTCCTCGACGACAGCGACGTGGCGATGCTCGGCATCGAAGCGGCGGGGCGCGGCCTTGACAAGGAACACGCTGCCAGTCTCGCGGGCGGATCGCCGGGCATCCTCCACGGCAACAAGACCTTCCTGCTGCAGGACGACGACGGCCAGATCACCGAAGCGCATTCGATCAGCGCGGGGCTCGACTATCCCGGCATCGGACCGGAGCATAGCTGGCTGAAAGAGATCGGTCGCGTCGAATACGATAGCATCACCGATATGGAGGCGCTCGAAGCGTTCAAGACCTTGTGCCGCCTCGAAGGTATCATCCCCGCGCTCGAACCCAGCCACGCCATCGCTGCCGTCATCAAACGCGCGCCGACGATGCCGAAAGACAATATTATCATCGTCAACCTGTGCGGACGCGGGGACAAGGACATCTTCACGGTGGCCGATGCGCTGGGGGTGAAACTGTGAGCATTGAGAGCGATGCAGTAATTGGGGACAGTCCCCAATTAGCAGGCGAGTTTTGTTCGCCTTGTGCGAACGTGCGGGCTAATTGGGGACTGTCCCCAATTACGGTCGGCGCGAGTCGATGACCCGCCTCTCGAACGCCTTCGCCAACGGCCCCGCCCTTGTCACCTTCGTCACTGCAGGCGACGGCCCGACCGCTGAAATCCTCGACGCGCTCGTCGCGGGCGGCGCGGACGTGATCGAGCTCGGTATGCCGTTCACCGATCCGATGGCCGACGGCCCCGCGATTCAGGCTGCGAACCTTCGCAGTCTGGCGGCGGGCACCAAGACCGCCGACATCCTGACCCTCGCGAAAAACTTCCGCGCGCGGCACCCGAGCGTCCCGCTCGTCCTAATGGGCTATGCCAACCCGATGGTCCGGCGCGGGCCGGAATGGTTCGCGCAGGCGTGTGCCGAGGCAGGCGTCGACGGCGTCATCTGCGTCGATCTGCCGCCCGAGGAGGACGAACTTGCCGCGCCCTTGCGCGCCGCCGGGATCGCCCCGATCCGCCTCGCCACCCCGACCACCGACGCCGCGCGGCTGCCCGCCGTGCTAGAGGGCGCGAGCGGATTCCTCTACTACGTCTCGGTCGCCGGGATTACCGGCCTGCAACAGGCCGCGCAGACCAGCATCGAAAGCGCCGTCGCCAAGCTGAAGGCCGCGACCACCCTCCCCGTCGCGGTCGGTTTCGGCGTCCGCACGCCCGAACAGGCTTCTGCGATTGCGGAGGTTGCGGATGGCGTCGTCGTTGGTTCAGCCATTGTCGAGATCGTCGGCAAATATGGTGCCGATGCTGCCCCGCATGTTCAGGCCTATGTCCGCTCGCTTGCCGATGCAGTTCACGCTAGGGCACTCTCATGAGCTGGCTCGACCGCGTCCGGAACCGCATTCCCTTCATCGCCAAGCGCGACACCCCCGACAATTTGTGGATCAAATGCCCGGGTTGCGCGCAGATGGTGTTCACCCGCGAATATCTCGAGAATCTCTCGGTGTGCCCCAGCTGCGGCCACCATGGCCGCATTGGCCCGCAGGCGCGCTTCGACCAGATTTTCGACGCGGGCTACAGCCTGCTCCCCGCGCCGAGGGTCGCCGAAGACCCGCTGAAATTCCGTGATTCGAAGAAATACGTTGATCGCATCAAAGCCGCACGCACCGCGACCGGCGAATATGATGCGCTGGTCACCGCGCGCGGCAATATCGAGGGACAGCGTGCCATCATTGGCGTGCAGGACTTCGCCTTCATGGGCGGATCAATGGGGCTGGGCGTCGGTGCCGCGTTCGTCGCGGGCGTTGAAGCCGCAATTTCCGCCCGCGCTCCCTACATCATCTTTACCGCAGCGGGCGGCGCACGGATGCAGGAGGGCATTTTGTCGCTCATGCAAATGCCCAAGACCACCGTCGCGATCTCGATGCTGCGCGACGCGGGCCTGCCCTATATCGTCGTGCTGACCGACCCGACCACCGGCGGCGTCACCGCCAGCTATGCAATGCTCGGCGACATCCAGATTGCCGAGCCCGGCGCGCTCATCGGTTTCGCGGGCCAGCGCGTCATCGAAAGCACCATCCGCGAGAAACTACCCGAGGGGTTCCAGCGCGCCGAATATCTGCTCGAACACGGGATGCTCGACATGGTCACCCCGCGTGCCGAGTTGAAAGTGATGCTGTCGCGTGTGATCGGCTATCTGATGGCGGGCAAGGTCGCGGCGTGAGCCGTAAGTTCCTCCCCGGAACGGGGAGGGGGACCGCGAAGCGGTGGTGGGGCGTCGCAACGCGAGAGGACGCTCGTTGCGACGCCCCTCCGTCACCCTGCGGGTGCCACCTCCCCGTACCGGGGAGGAATTAGACTGTGCCCGACCACGCCCGCTCCGCCGACCCTGCCGTCCAAGCCCAGCTCGACCGCTTCGCGCAACTCTCGCCCGGCCGCGACATTCTCGGCCTTGAGCGCATCGCGGCATTGCTGGAGCTGCTCGGCAACCCGCACCACCGCCTGCCGCCCGTGTTCCATGTCGCCGGGACCAACGGCAAGGGATCGACCTGCGCCTTCCTGCGCGCCGCGCTCGAAGCAGCGGGCAAGACCGCCCATGTTTACACCAGCCCGCATCTCGTCCGCTTCAACGAGCGTATCCGCGTCACGGGCAAGCTGATCGACGACACCGCCCTCGCCCCGCTCCTGTCCGAAGTCCTCGACGTGGCAGAAGCGCACGAAATCGGCCCAAGTTTCTTCGAGGCCACCACCGCCGCCGCGTTCCTCGCGTTCAGCCGCGCACCCGCCGACGCCTGTGTCATTGAAGTGGGCCTAGGCGGACGGCTCGATGCCACAAATGTCGTGACACCGGTGGTCTGCGGCATCGCGCAAGTCGGCATCGACCATCAGGCGTTCCTCGGTGACACATTGGTCGAAATTGCGGGCGAGAAAGCAGGGATCGCAAAGCTAGGCATCCCGCTTTTTTGCCTCGCCCAACCACCGGGAGCGCTGGCGCGGATCGCAGCCGTCGCGGCGCAGGCGGGCGCGCCTTTGTATCTCGAAGCGTGCGACTGGCAGCCCGACCCGACCCTGACCCCCAGCCTCGCGGGCGCGCACCAACGCAGCAACGCAAACCTCGCCGCACAAATGCTTCGCGCACAGGGCATCCCCGATAGCGCGATCCGCACTGGTGTCAGCGCGGCGACATGGCCCGCCCGCTTCCAGCATCTGCCCGACGGCCCGCTCACCCGTGATGGCCCGATCTGGATCGACGGCGCGCACAATCCGGCGGCGGCGGCGCTTCTCGCCCACGAACTCTCCGCTGCACCGATGCACCTCGTCATTGGCATCCTTGCCAACAAGGACGCAGACGCAATCATGGCCGCCCTCGCCCCCTCTGCGCTCAGCCTGACGTTCGTTGCCGTGCCCGGGCACGAGAGTCATGACCCGGCGACGCTAGCAGCGCATTGGGGCGGACGCGCAGCAGCGTCGCTGGAGGAGGCGTTGTCTGAGCGCGCATGTGATGCGCCAACCCTCATCGTCGGCTCGCTTTATCTCGCAGGGCGTGCACTCGAATTGAACGGCACTCTCCCGGACTGAGCGCCCTCCCCCTGTTTGCTCCGCTTCAGGATAAGAATAGAGCGAGCAAAAGAATATAACTTGCGAACGACTCGCATTAGCGTTTACTCTGCGCGAACCGCCGCCAGAGGACGCCCCTATGACCCAACCTGATACCCTCGCCCTGCTCGTCCCACACGCCGCGCCTGACCAGAAAGTTGCCCGCACCCTGTTGATTGCCCTGCGCCGTATCGCGGCGGGCGGTCTGGAGGATGCCTCCGCGACCAACCTCCTCATCGGCACCTTCGGCATGGGCTATCGCCGCCCGCAGATGTTCCTGCGCGTGCTGATGCAGGAATTGTCGCGCGTGTCGCAACGCTCGATCGCCATTGCACCGTGCTGCTGCCCGCGCATGACCGAAGGGGAAGCGGCAATCCTGCGCGCCATCGCGATTGGCACGACGCATCCCAAAGCCGCCCGCGCCGCCCTGTCGCGCGTCACCGCCACTCTCGACCTGTCGCCTGCGCTGTCGGTCGCACAGGCGCTGGGCGATGCGCTGGCGGATTTAGGCAGGCCGATCAGCCTCTGACATGGCCGCGCTGCCCAGCGCCTCGTCGACCAGCCCCGTCCGCATCATCCACCAGTAAATGGCGATCCCCGGTAGCGCGAGTGCCGTCGTCAGCACATAGAAATTGATATAGCCCAGCCCCTCGATCATCGACCCCGCGCCGGTGCCGGTCACGAACCGTCCGACAATGCTCGCCGATGCCGAGATCAGCGCATATTGCGCGGCGGTGAAGCGCAGGTCGCAGAGCGCCGAGAAATAGGCGACGACGACAACACCGCCGTAACCGCTGGCGATGTTCTCGAACCCGATTGCCCCCGCCATGCCCCAGTTCGAATGTCCCACCGCCGCGAGCGCAGCAAAGCTCAAATTCGACACCGCCATCAGGACCAGCGCCAGCAACACCGACCGTTTCAGCCCCAGCCGCGCATAAAGCACACCACCGATAAACACGCCGATCAGATACGCCCAGAACCCGACCCCGACGTCGTAAAACGCGATCTCGTCGTTTGAAAAGCCAAGGTCGTTGAACAGCAGCCGGAACGTCAGATTCGCCAGCGTATCGCCGATCTTGTGCACAAGGATGAACACCAGCACGACTATCGCCCCGCGGCGTTGCAGGAATTCGGCAAACGGCCCCCAGATCGAGGCAAAGACTTCGCCGACACCGCGTTTGGCGATGACGACTACCCGCCGCGCCGGTTCACCCATCACCAGCCCGACGATGATCGCGGGCAGCGCCAGCGCCGCGCACGCGATATAGCCAAGCGTCCACCCATACCGCGCCGACACGACCAGTGCGATCGCCGCCGCGCCCGCCGACCCGATGCGCCAGCCATATTGCGACATGCCCGACCCCGCGCCCAATTGGTGCGGCTCCAGCAACTCGATGCGATAGGCGTCGATCACAATGTCATAAGTCGCCCCCGCCGCCCCGACGAGAATCGCGCAATAGGCTGTCCAGATGATGTCGGCCTTCGGGTCCGCCAGCGCAAGATTGACAACGGCGGCGATCACCAGAACCCCCGCCACGATCAACCACGACACCCGCTGCCCCAGCGCGCCGATCACCGGCAGTCGCACCCCGTCGACGACCCACGCCCACAGCCATTTGAAATTATAGACGAGGAACGCCAATGCAAACGCCGTGACGGTCTTCTTGTCGATCCCGTCCTGCGCCAGCCGCGTGGTCAACGTCGCGGCAATCATCGCGAACGGGAAGCCCGACGAGACACCAAGGAAAAACGCCGCCAGAGGTGCCGGTTCGATATAGGGCTTGATCGCCGCGCCGATGCTGCGCGTGCCCGTTTCGATTGCTGCTTCGGTCATTGCCGGCCCCGCTTCCCTGAACTTGTCGAACTAGTGTCTCTGGCCTAGCCTTCTACCCAAACATGGCCCCGCGACAAGCAGGGGCCGATAGGAGAGAGACTTGAACGCGCTCACCCTCGGTCAACGTACCCTTGCGCAGGACATTGCCGACGACGTCCGGCGCGCACCCGGCAAAATCACCCATGTCGCGGCCAGCGCCTATACCAGCCCTGACCGCTACGCCGCCGAACGCGTCGCGCTGTTCGACGCGCTGCCGCAAGTCATTGCCCCCTCGGCCCTGCTCGCACCCGGCAGCGCGGTTCCCCACGACGGCTTCGGGCGACCATTGTTGCTGACCCGCGACGCAGGCGGCACGGCGCATGTGTTCCTCAACGTCTGCCAGCACCGCGGCACGCGGCTGGTCGAGGGCGCAGAACCGGTCTGCGCGAAACTGCTCGTCTGCCCCTATCATGCTTGGAGCTACCGCCTCGACGGCAGCTTGCAGGCGATGCCCCGGCCCGAGACGTTTCCGGG
>JANNCK010000230.1:0-3429 GCA_031386545.1 Sphingomonadales bacterium | reverse complement strand
CTGCGAAACATCGCGATTTCGGGGTCCGACAGGTCGACGGCGTGGAGCTTCAGATAATAGCCGTAGCCGTCTTCGACAGTCAGGTCATACGGCTTGACCAAGCGTCCGGCCTCGATCTCCTCGGCAAACATGTCAACATCGCCGAGGAACACGCCGCTCGCCGCCATCGTATATTGGGCCGAGGCGATTGCGGTGTCAAAGGCCAGCCCGCCCGTCGTCGGCACGGCAATTCCTCCCTGGCGCAAATAGGACGACCAGAGCAGGTCGCGGGGCTCGCCTTCGAGCTTCAGGTGCAACAGCTCCTGTCCCGCAAGAAAAGCTTCGAGCGATTTGCCGTTCGCTGCCTGTGCGGTCTGCGGCGAACACAGAGGCGCCACACGCACCATCCACAGCAAATCGGTGATCCGGTCATCGACATTGGGCCGGTCGTAAACGATCGCCATGTCGAAATGAGCCGATGGTAAACCCGTCACATTCGCGCTCGAGACGTCGAGGCGCACGTCGGGATGTTCGCTGCGAAAATCACGCAGCATCGGCATGAAGAGCTGTTGCAAGAGCGAGGGCGGGATATGGATGCGCAGTGCCGGACGGGTCACGCTTTCGTCGCGGATCGCATTCATCGTGTGCTCGATCCGGTCGAAAGCTTTGCTCACGACGGGAAGGAGCGCCTGACCTTCGGGCGTCAGGGTGAGCCCGGACGCCTCACGCAGGAACAGCGGCTTGCCGAGCAATTCTTCAAGCCCGATGACATGCCGGCTGATTGCGCTTTGCGACACCGAAAGCGCCGCCGCGCCCAGAGTAAAGCTCGAATTCTGGCCAACAGCGTCGAAGGCACGCAGCGCGTTAAGCGGCAGCCAGCGACGGTTGATACTGCTGCGGTTGGTGATGATCGAAGCCCTTTCCGAGTGCACGATACCGCCCTTGCTAGCGCGGAACCTTGCCGATTTGACATAGGCTTATGCGAAAATCGGATTGGCGGCACCTCGGGCCGTGCTTCACGTCCACATTTGATATTGTTTCAGGGGTGACGGAATGGATTTGGTCCGGATCGGGGATCTGCTCGATACCCGCCGCGATGGCCATTGCCTGCCGGGCGGACTTTACAACGAGCCGCAGGTCTTCGATTTCGACCTTCAGGCCGCTTTCGGCACTGGCTGGTTGATGGCTGGGTTCACCTGCGAATTGCCGAAGCCCGGCAGCTATGTGGCGCTGATGATCGGGAAATGGCCGGTCCTCATCATCCGTGATCGCAACGACGTAATCCGCGCTTTTCATAACAGCTGCCGCCACCGCGGGTCGATCCTTTGCCATCCGGGCAGCGGATCGGCACCAAAGCTCGTTTGCCCCTATCACCGCTGGACCTATGATCTCGATGGATCGCTGTTCGCGGCCAACCGTATGGCCGATGATTTCGACAAGAGCACGCACGGGCTGAGACCGATTGCGCTCGAAATCGTCGCGGGGGCGATGTTCATCTGTTTTGCCGATAAGCCTCCGCCGTTCGATGAGTTTGGCGAAAAACTGTCCGTCTACGCAGCGCCGCACAATTGGGTCGATGCGAAAATCGCCTTCCAGAGCGTCCTGGTCGAAAACGCCAACTGGAAGCTGGTGATGGAAAATGGCCGCGAATGCTATCATTGTGCAACGGGCCATCCCGAGCTTGCCCGCACCTTTCCCGTCGGCATGTCGAAGCATTTCGACGTTGAGGACGATGCGGCGGCGCAGAAATTCCTCGAGGACATGGCCGCCATCGGCCTTGCGACCGACGCCGTTGAAGGGGACTGGTGGCAACTTGCGCGCTTCGCGCTCAGCGCTGGCTGTGTCTCAATCACGATGGACGGCCAGCACGCCGTCAAAAAACTGATGTGTGGTTTGAACGGCGGCGCGGTGGGGTCGATGCGGATGGCGATCGACCCGCATTGTTTCGTCCACGCAACCGCCGATTACACCTTCATGTTCAGCGCGATGCCGATCAGCGCCACTGAAACGCACGTGACGGGCAAATGGATCGTCCACAAGGATGCCGTCGAGGGTGTAGACTATGACGTCGCCAATCTGGCAGAATTGTGGACTCGGACAAATCTGCAGGACAAGGCATTGGCTGAAAACAATCAGCTCGGCGTGAACAGTCCGGGGTTTACCCCCGGACCCTATTCCCCCGATGCCGAGATGCTCGCGCTGCGCTTTACCGACTGGTATTGCATCACCGGCAATGCCTGGCTGCAGTCGCATGGCCACTGAACGCGCAAACCTGCGGCCGGAAACGCTAGCGGTCGCCTTTGGCTATGATCCCGCAATGGGGATGGGCGCGGTAAAGCCGCCGGTCTTCATGACGTCGACCTTTGCCTACCAATCGGCACAGCACGCCAAGCAAGTGCACGAAGCGTTCTTCGATGGCACCGGGCCGCTTGTCGGGCAAAACAATCATATTTATTCACGGCTCGGTCATCCCGGACTCGACATTGTTGAGGCGCGCCTTGCCGCCATCGATGGCGCTGAGTCTGCCGTCGCCCTGTGCAGCGGCATGGCGGCGCATTCGTCGATTGCGCTCGCCTATGTCCGCCCGGGCGACAGCGTGCTGCACGGCCGCCCGATCTACGGCGGGGTCGATATGCTGTACGGCGGGGTCATGCCAGAGTTCGGTGCGCATGTGGCCACCTACACCGATGGAACCGATGAATCGCATGTGCGCGCCGCTGCTGGAGCTGCACTGGCGCAGGGTCCGCTTGCGCTCATCATTGCAGAGACGCCCGCAAACCCGACAGCAGCCATCGTCGATCTCGCGCTTATGGTGCGCGTCGCCGACGAAACCGGCGCGCGGCAAGGACGGCGGCCACTGGTCGTAGTCGACAACACGTTACTCGGGCCCTTTGCACAGCGCCCGATCGAATGTGGCGTCGATCTCTGCTTGACGTCGCTCACAAAATACTGCGGCGGACACAGCGATCTACTCGCCGGTGGTATCACGGGGCGTGAAGCGCTGATTGCGCCAATCCGCACCTTGCGTACCACCTGGGGCAATCACCTCGATCCCTATACGGCGTGGCTCGTTACGCGATCGCTCGAATCGGTCGCCGTTCGCACGGAACGCGCGATGGCGAACGCTCGTGTCGTTGCCGAATATCTGCGCGATCATCCCAAGGTTGCGGGCGTCACTTATCTTGGCTTTCTGGCTGAAGGAACCCCGCAGCGCGCAGTCTATGATCGCCAGTGCAAGGCGGCGGGATCAACCTTCTCCTTCCACCTTCATGGCGGCGAGGCAGAAGCCTTCCGCATGCTCGACGGGCTGAAGCTCCTGAAGCTCGCTGTCAGCCTCGGCGGCTCCGAAACCCTGATCTGTCATTCAGCGAGCACCACTCATTACGCCGTTGCCCCTGCAGACCGTTTGGCCGGCGGCGTAACCGATGGCACGATGCGGCTGTCGGTCGG
>JANNCK010000135.1:0-5052 GCA_031386545.1 Sphingomonadales bacterium | reverse complement strand
CACCACAGGCAAATGGTCGGGTTCATTGTGGATCGCCGCGCGCGACGGATCGGGAACCACGCTAGCGACGGGGGTCGGGCAACTCGGCGGGTCGCAAGCGGGGGTGCGGGTCTATCGCACCCTGACTCCCGAACTCGCCCTGACCGGACGATTATCCACCGCTCTGGCGGCCAAGGGCGCAGAGGCCGCCGCCGGTATCGCGTTCCGGCAAGACGCATTTGCGGTCATCGCCGAACGCCGCTTCGCAATCGACAGCGGCGGGCGCAACGACTGGTCGCTGACGGCTGTCGCGGGTGTCTCCGCTGTCAAACTGCCGTTCGGGGCACTGCTCGATGGCTACGCGCAGGCCGGAATCGTCGGACGCGACGGTTTTGCCGACGGCGCACTGCGAATCGAACGACCGGTTTTCACCCGGCAATCAAGCCACCTGTCTCTCGGTGCCGGCCTGTGGGGCAGCATTCAGCCTGGCGTCGCCCGGCTGGATGTCGGACCACAGATCGTCGCGCGCCCCACGGTTGCCGGTCGCCCGTTTCGCCTCTCGGCTGAATGGCGACAGCGTATTGCGGGCACGGCTGCCCCGGGGTCGGGTCCAGTAGTGACACTCGGCGCGGATTTCTGACCGGTCGGTTTTTGGCCATCCGCCCCTTTCGGCACCGCAGCACACGCGCTAGGACCAGTGTCGCCGATGGATATCTACCTTCCCGTCGCGAACCTGTCGGTCAACGCGCTGGTCATCGTCCTGCTGGGCGGCGGGGTCGGTTTGCTGTCGGGCATGTTCGGCGTCGGCGGGGGGTTCCTCACCACACCGCTGCTGATCTTTTACGGCATTCCGCCGACGGTCGCGGCAGCGTCCGCGACGACGCAAGTCACCGGCGCAAGCGTATCAGGCGCACTGGCGCATTACCGGCGCGGCGGGGTCGACATTCCGATGGGCGGCGTATTGGTCGCAGGCGGCATCCTTGGCGCGATTGCGGGATCGGGCATCTTCCGTGTCCTGCAATCATTCGGACAGATCGATACCGTCATCAACATCCTCTATGTCGTGCTCTTGCTCGGCGTCGGTATTCCTATGGCACGCGAAGCCGTCCAGAGCGTCGCCGCGTCGATCTCCGGCACACCGCTTCCCGCAAAAAAGCGGCGGCATCATCCCGCCGTTGCCGCGCTGCCCTTCCGTTGGCGGTTCTATGCCTCGGGCCTTTATATTTCGCCGCTCGCCCCGCTTATTCTGGGCTTTATCACCGGCATCATGACGGTGCTGCTCGGCGTCGGCGGCGGGTTCATCATGGTCCCCGCCATGCTCTATATTCTTGGCATGGCGACCCGCGTCGTTGTCGGCACCTCACTGTTCCAGATCCTGTTCGTGACAGCGGCAACGACAATGGTCCACGCGGTGACGACCAAGGCGGTCGATGTCGTGCTCGCGTTTTTCCTGCTGCTTGGCAGCGTGATCGGCGCGCAGGTCGGTGCACGGCTCGCGGCGCGGTTCAAGCCCGATTATCTGCGCCTGCTGCTTGCTGCGCTTGTTCTCGCGGTCGCTTTCCGCATGGCCATCGGCCTGACATGGCAGCCCGAGGAAATTTACACGGTCCAGCTGCTGTGAAACGGATGGTAATAGCCCTGCTCGCGCTTTCCATGTTGACCGGTGCAACCGATGACGCGCCCGTCCTTGTCCCCGATGTGTCGCAACGCGAAGTCGATATTCATTACAGCTTTACCGGCGCAGAGCTGTTGCTGTTCGGCGCGATCCTCTACCCCGGCGGCAAGGTGCCCGACGGACGCACCGATGTTGCGGTCGTTCTTAAAGGGCCGCCGCAGTCGATTCTTGTCCGCGAAAAGCAAAAAGTCGGCGGCGTGGTCTGGGCCAATGCCGGAGCATCGCGCTTTCGCTCGGCCCCTGCTTTTTACGCCATTGCCGCGTCGCGCCCGATCGACAAAATCGTCGATGAGCGCACAGCCGCAATTTACGAACTCGGACTCGGCAGCATCCATTTGTCGCCCGCAGGCGGGGCCGATCCCGACGTTGCACACCGCTTCGAGACTGGCTTTGTTGACCTGCGCGCGCGCGGTGGCCTGTTCGTGACACAGGCCGGGGCAGTCGAGATTTCCAAAGGCGTTCTCTATCGTGCCCGCCTGTCGATCCCGCCGCGCGTGCCCGACGGGCGCTATACGGCGGAAACTTTCCTGATCCGCGACGGCAAGGTGATCGCAGCGGCGACGCGCAATATCACGGTCCGCAAACAGGGACTCGAACGCATCATCGCGAGCTTTGCCCAAAACTGGCCGATTTCTTACGGTCTGCTCGCCGTTCTGCTCTCGGTCGGGTTCGGCTGGGCAGCAGGGGCATTGTTCCGCCGCATCTGAGCCACTTCACCAAAGCGTAACCGGTTTGTTAACCACTGCGCCGCTAGCACGGTGCACGGTTTTACAGCGGGACGACACCAGTGGACATGCAGCGTAGCAGCGCGTTCGAAGCGGCGGGTAACGATAGCGACGGGCGGCGCAGTGTGGCGGCCTTCAGCGGCTCGATCGGTGAAGTCATCGAAATCTCCGGCTCGTCTTCGCAAATCCGGTTCGACGGTGCCGCGCTCGCCCGCCAGAGCGGGGCCGATGACCCGAGCCTTGCAACTGCCGGACAGGTCGGCAGCCAGATCAAGATTCGCCTTGGTTCGACCTGGCTGGTCGCCAACGTCCGCTCGCTTCGCGTCGATCCGAACCGCGAAAACAGTGTTATCGGCTTCATCGATTTTCTGGGCGAGGGCGACGAGGAACGGCTGACCGGCAAAATCTATAATTTCCGTCGTGGTATCACCCGCTACCCGACACCCGGTGGCCAAGTCTTCCCGGTCAGCGGGCAGGACATGCGCCAGATGTACGCCGCCGACGACCGCGCCTTTATCGAGGTCGGCACGGTTTATCCGACCAATGACATTCGCGGTGCCATTTATGTCGATGCGATGCTCGGCAAGCATTTTGCGCTGCTGGGGTCGACCGGTACCGGCAAATCAACCAGCGCCGCACTCATTCTCCACCGCATCTGCGAACTTGCCCCGCAGGGCCACATCGTGATGATCGACCCGCACGGCGAATATTCCGCCGCATTCAAAACCAACGGCGCGTTGTTCGACGTCAGCAATCTCGCAATGCCGTACTGGCTGATGAATTTCGAGGAGCACTGCGAAGTGTTCGTGACCACACAGGGATCGGAACGGCAAACCGACGCCGACGTTCTCGCCAAATGTCTGCTTGCCGCCAAAGCAAAGAGCCGCGCGGCAGAGGGCATTTCCAAGCTGACGGTCGATTCACCGATACCCTATCTGCTGAGCGATCTGACCAGCTACATTACCGCCGAAATGGGCAAGCTCGACAAGGCGGGCGACAATGCCCCCTATATGCGGCTCAAGACCAAGATCGACGAAATAAAGGCCGATCCGCGCTACAGCTTTATGTTCTCGGGAATGCTTGTCGCCGACAACATGGCCGGATTTCTCGGCCGGATTTTCCGTTTGCCCGGCGACGGCAAGCCCATCTCGATCATCGACGTGTCGGGCGTGCCGTCGGACATCACATCGGTGGTGGTTGCGGTGCTGGCGCGTATGGTGTTCGACTATGCGATCTGGTCGCGCAACGAGCCACAGCGCCCGATCCTGCTCGTTTGCGAAGAAGCGCACCGTTACGTCCCCAATGAGGCGAATTCGCAAAAAAGCGCCGTCGGCAAGATTTTGGGCCGGATTGCCAAGGAAGGCCGCAAATACGGCGTCTCGCTGGGGCTCATCACCCAGCGACCTTCCGACTTGGCAGAGGGCGTGCTGTCGCAATGCGGCACAATCATCGCGATGCGCCTCAACAACGAGCGCGATCAGGCCTTTGTAAAGGCAGCAATGCCCGAAGGCGCGCGTGGTTTTCTCGACACGATCCCGGCCCTGCGCAACCGCGAATGTATCATTTGCGGCGAGGGCGTGGCGATTCCGGTCCGTGTCTGTTTCGACCAGCTCGAAGACAATAAACGTCCGGCATCGGCCGATCCGCTGTTCTCCGAACTCTGGAAGGAATCGGGCGGCGAGGAGGAGATACTGGCACGCGTCATCAAGCGCTGGCGTGCACAGGGCAAATAATGTGGACGCGGCGCGTGGTTCCGCCAGCGCCCCGAACGCGCTAGGGCAAGCGCCGATGGCTGCCGATCCCCGCCCCCGCTCTGCGGTTTCAACCGGCGTCGGACTCGCCGGGCTTGTGGGCCTCGCCCTCTGGATGGTGGCTGCCCGCTATTTCCATATGTACGGCCCGTTTTCGGCGGTCGCTGCAGCCTTTGCGGCAGGCATTCCAATGGTCGCTTGGTCGTTGCTCATCGACCGCGTCCACCGCAATCCGACAACCGGCATGGACTGGAGCCGTCCGGCGCGACCCCTGTCCGAAACGCTCGACATCAGCCTCGCCAAACTTGCGGGACTCTGGGCGACATGGGCGATTATCGCGGTCGTCTATGCCTCCGCGCGCTTTTATTGGGTGGGCAATTACACCTTTGCGATGAAGACATTCATTGTTGCCGCACCGTTCCTGTTTGTCGCCTCGGTTCCCTATATCCTGTGGCTCGACACGCGGCTGAAAAACCCGCGCGACGGGTGCTGGGCATTCGGCAGCTGGTTGATGGGGGACAAGACTGTGGAGCGCAGCGCGATTGCCGACCATTTCCGCAGCTGGGCGGTGAAGGGATTTTTCACGGCGTTCATGCTGTCGGGATTTCCGGGCAATTTCTTTGACACCGTTACGCGCCAGTTTCCCGCACTGAACGATCCGGTCGGTCTCGCCAATTTCCTGATCTCGGTCATGTTTCTGATCGACATGACGATGGCCACCGTCGGCTATATCCTGACGATGAAGCCGCTGGACGCGCACATCCGCTCGGCCACCCCCTATGCCAGCGGCTGGATTGCGGCACTGATCTGTTATCCGCCCTTCGTGCTGATGGGTGGCGGCGGCCCGCTCGACTATCATCAGGGCACGCTGGAGTGGAGCTATTGGCTACGCAATTATCCGGCACTGCTGTGGATCAACGGG
>JANNCK010000111.1:0-4462 GCA_031386545.1 Sphingomonadales bacterium | reverse complement strand
TGCTGAAAACACATCGCATGCCACGGGACACGCCGTGCCCAACCCGCGACGGCCCAACCAATGCTGTCTGCCTTGGCAACCGGTATTTGCGCATCCCGGCGTGGTGACTGGGCAGCAAGGACGGCAAGGCGGTTAAAGCTGAATAACCGGATCAACACCGAAGCAACGGCCAGCGCCGCCAGCGCTTCCGCGATCAGCGCGAAGTGCGCGCATCGGCGAACAATGCCCTGCATCAGTTTGTTCTCGCCACTTTGCGTAAGAAATGACCGGCAGCCACCCCGCGCAGCATCGCGTGACGGTAGAGCAGGCTAACCGCCTCACCGTTCCACCCCGCCTGCGGCCAATCGTGGAGCGCGCGCCGCAACCGCGCCACATCGACAAGGTCCGCCGCGCCCGCACAGCGGTCAAAACTGTCCAGCTCGTCCGCGATAGCGCCGCGCGCTGCGGCCATTTGCACATGCCAGTCTGACCCTTGGAAGCCGCGACGTCGCTCGCCGACCACCGTCGGCGGCAACCGGTCGGCGAACGCCCGCCGCGCCAGCGACCGTGGCACACCACCCAGAATAAATTGCCGCTCGGGAACGCGCAGCGCAAACTCGATCAGCCGCCGGTCAGCGGTCGGATCACGCAGGTCGATGCCCCAACCAGCCAAAGTCCCTTTGTTGTAGACGCCGAGGTCAACCCGTCGCAGCCCCCATAACCGCATCGTACCGCCGTCGGCCCAGGGGCGGTAAGCGAAGTCGAGTCCCCGGGCCTCGGCACGGACCCCGACTTGCAGAGCCTCGAACGCGTCGGCCCGCAACGAACTATAGCTATCCAGCGGCAGGTCACGCCCGAACAACCGCGCCAGCCGGGTCCAGTTTGCCGCCGACAGAAAAGGACCGACGGTTATCGCTGCCAGATGGCGGGCACTTGTCCCTCTCCTTGATAGCAGTCGAAGCAGCGCGGAAAGCTGGCCCCATTGTCCCCGTCGCAACAATACGGGCAGATATTGGTAACCCTCGTGGCTGATCGTAAAATTGCCCATTTGTCCGGTAAGCAGCACACCCACGCCGCGCGCTTTGGCCGCATCATTGATGGCCTCGCTCCAGACCGCATTGGACGGGTTTAGCACGGGCCGCTCGAACAACTGGAACTGCCGGTCCATCAGCGCGACCGCCGAACCCCCGCCGGATTTCACAAGGACATGGTCGATATTGGCGTGAAGGGCCGCCGTCGCAGCAGCCAGTGGCCCTTCATCTGCGATTTGGCCGGCGCCAACGGCAACGTCTTGCGAGGGGACCGCTGTAAATGCGGTGATCCGTTCCGGCGCGGACTGACGCGCCGCCGTGGTTGCGACGACAGCACTGTCGAGTCCTGCGCTCAAATGTGTGCCAATGCCCCCGCTAGTCCGGCGCAACCGGCACGCGACGGCCCGGTCCAACTCGCGCCGCAAGGCATCGGCGCAGGCATCGTCGCTGCCCGGATCGACAGGCGACATATCGGGATTCCAGTAGCACCTGGCACTTGTCGAGGTCTGGTCTATGGTCACAATGTGGCCGGGCAGAACGCGGTCCACACCCTCGAAAAAACTCTCCGGTCCCGTCTCGGGAAGTAGCGCGAGGAAATCGGCGCTCGTCGCGACATTGGCGGCATAGGGTAGGGCCGGATGGGCATGAAGCCCCTTTGGCATTGACGCAAACGCGACGAACCCTGCCCCGCGATGATAGTGCAACGGCCGCTCGCCCAGCGCGTCACGGGCAAGGGTCAGGCGCTGGTGTTCGACATCCCAATACGCGAGCGCAAACGGGCCGATCAACCGTTCAATCCCCGCAACACCCCAGTGCGCGATTGTTGCCAGAATGACTTGCGGGTCGCTCATGGCCGACAATTGGCTATCGTGCAGATCTAGCGCGCGGCCAAGGTCTTCGCGATTATCAAGCCGGGCGTCGGCGACGAGCATCATCGCGCCGTCGATTGTGCACAATGGCCCCCGGTCGAACGCATCTTCAGGCGTCAACGGCCAAAGCCGCCGCCCGAACGCAATCGCCCCCTTGGTCTCGGCGGCGTCGGCGTGGCCGTATATTGCTTGTGCCGTCAACATCCGTGCCAACATCGGCGTCGGGTTGGCATGGGCAAAGTCCCACAGGCCTGCGAGGGCCGTCATGGCGTGGTCAGAACAACCAGTTGCTCGCCAGCCAGCATCTGCACAACCGCAGCGGTGTCAGCGAGGCACGTCGCACGATCAACCTCATGCTCGGCCATGAGCGCGTCGCATAGTGACCCGAGCGTGTGCGGCGCATCAAGCAAATCCCAGATCCGCGTCGCCGTCGCATTGAAGCCGAAACAGCTGCCCTTTTCGATATCGAGACCGACAAGCTCGCCATCAACCTCGGTCGTAACCAGCGCGTCGAGCCGCGTGATCCGTGTGTTCGGGTCCATGGCAATCATCCTTCCCCGTTCGCCTGAATCCGAAACTTCCGCTACGGGCAGCGGCATGGCGCGGAACGCGATCCTCTATCAAGCCTTTGGCATTGATTTTCAATCGGCGCTGGCATTGCCCGAACTACGCGCGGGTTCGGGCAGTGAGAGCGGGGGCGTCAAAATCACGCTTGGCCCCGCCCCCTGCCCCGATGATGCGCGCTTGATCGAAACCGGGGTTGCGGCAGGCCCGCACGTCTTCTGGATGGAAGTGCCCGGTATCGTGCGCCTGTGCGTCCGCAACGGTCGCGAGATCGCCGTCGACATTGCCGACGGGGCGACAGAGAGCGCAGCGCGCGCTTTTCTGCTTGGGTCGGCCTTGGGCGCCCTGCTCCACCAGCGCGGCCTGCTGCCGATCCATGCCAGCGCGGTCGTGATTAGCGGGCGGGCAGTTGCCTTTGCGGGACATTCGGGCGCGGGTAAATCGACAATGGCGCTTCACATGACGCGCCGGGGGCATCGCCTGTTATGTGACGACATCTGGGCCATCGATACATCGGGGCCGGTACCGGTCGTCTGGCCGGGATTAAGCTCGGTCAAACTCTGGCGAGAGACGCTGGCCACGGTCGGCCAAAGCCCAGAGGGACTGGAGCCAGTCCTCCCCTCGCTTGATAAATACCGGCTGCCCATCGACGCACTCGCTGGCTATCGGCCCTATCCGCTGGGCGCGATTTTCAGCTTGCGGCACAGCGACGATCAATCCGCGCCGGCGGTTGAGCGCATGGGGGGTGCGGATGCCGCCGGTGTGCTGGTTGCCAACACATTTCGCGGCCAGCTGGTAAAACCAATGGGGCGGAGCCGCGCACATTTCGATCAATGCATGGCTATCGCGCGCCATTCAGGGGTTCAGCGGCTGACCCGGCCCTGGGCAATCGACCAGCTCGAAACAAGCTGTGCGCTCGTCGAGCGCACGGCCATGCTCACGACGTAGAAAAGGCACCGTCGGCTGAGGCGCGGGTACCGACTTCGGCTTGTCCGGCATCGAGCTTGTCGATGCGCGGCTTAACCCACGCACGGCGCGGAGCCGTAGGGGCGGACTTGGGGGTCGGGATCTTGGTCATCGTCGTCAATCCTTGCTCGCCGTCGCGCTGATCCGGCTTATCGATCATAGAAAATCTGTGTGCGTACCCGCCCTAGAGCACAAAATCGGCGGGTGCGAAGGGGTAAGCCGGTCCCGCCGTCACCAGGATCGCAAAATCGGCAATGCCATCGCCGTTCACGTCACCCTCGATGTTGAAAATGCCCCCGCCGACATCGGTAAAGCGCAATTGCCCGGCAACATTGCCGAACGCCGCGCTGCCGATGAAAGTGAAGGCATCGTCGGCACCGCCGGTAATCGCATCGATCCGCGACAGATCGATCTTGTCACCAGCCGTGAAGTCGAGAATCCGGTCACGGGTCGCATTGGTCGCGCCGAATGAGTCGGTCAGATTGTCGTAGCGGAAAGTGTCATTGCCGAGTCCGCCGCGCAGCGCATCGCCGCCGCCGCCGCCAAAGATCGCGTCAGTCCCCGCCCCGCCAGTCAGGGTATCGCTACCCTGTCCGCCGAAGAAGATAAAATTGCCGTTGGTCTCTGCCGAGCCGTCGATGGTCAGCGCCGTTGTCACGTTCAGGCCCCAGACGGTCTTGGTCGCCGCGGCTCCCGTCCACACGTCGCTGAGCGTGATGTTGAAATTATTGGGCGTGCCGCCGGGGCCGGGCAGCAGGATCAGCGTCTCGACACCGGCATTGGCACCGATGATGATCGAATAATCGCCATCGAGTGCCAGCTGGTCGTTGGTGCCGCCATTGCCGACCACCGCATCGGTCGCGCCCCATTTGCCGGGACCGAAGTAGAACCCGTCGTCGAGCGCACCCCCGATAAAGCTGTCGTCACCCAGCCCACCATACATGCGGAACATGCCGTTCGTTTCAGCCGAACCATTAAAGCTGAAATTGTTGCCGACACCCAGATTGCCGCCAAAGATCGACAGCGTCTGCCCCGCCGCGACGTTGCCGTCGT
>JANNCK010000108.1:0-3976 GCA_031386545.1 Sphingomonadales bacterium | reverse complement strand
CACCCGTGCATTGCGACGTCGTCCACGCTTCCCCAAACTGGGGTTCAAACGCCCGGGCCATGACCGGCATCGCTTCGGCAAGGCCGTCGAGGCCATGGCAGGTAACGACCATCACGCCGTTGCCATAGGCTTTGCATCGGCACAGCGTCCGTAAAATGGTACGGGAGCCAGTCGCGCCAGCGCCATCGGCAGCAGCGCCGCCGCACGCGCATCCGGTGCAACTTCGACAGCTTTGGCATCAACACCCGCGGCGACCAGCCGGATTGCCGCATTACCCACAATCCGAGCCGCCGAGATCTGGGCTACTACCACGTCAAATGACATTGATCTCGGGGCCTCGATTTCAAGCATCGGGTCGCCGCCGTATCGCCCGATGAATATTTCGCCATGGCCGCCCTCAATGGCAACGACGGTATCCGGCTGCCCGCCATCGATAGCGGCAAGCAGCGCAAGCGAGGCATAGCCGTGCACGGGCACGCCCCAGGCAAACCCCAGCGCGCGCGCCGCCGCCACCCCGACGCGAATGCCGGTAAAGCTGCCAGGACCGGTATCGACAAGAATCGCATCGCATCGCCCGCCGTCCGGCAGCGCGGCAATCACCGGCAACAGGCGTTCGGCATGGCCTCGGCCAACAACCATATGGTCAGACGCGACGACGCCCGCGCCTTCGATCAAGGCAACCGAGCAAGCGGCTGTGGCCGTCTCGATCACGAGCAGTCTCACCGGCCAACCGCTCCTAGAGAACCGTGTTGAAACGCCCGAAACCGGGGCGCGGCAGCCGGCCAAAGATCGTGGCCGGATCGCCGTAGCCAAGTGTAGAGATAAAGTTCGACTTCACGGTCGTTCCGGCAAAGAAATCAGCGTCGACACCGGCATTGTCGAACCCCGACATGGGTCCGGTGTCAAGGCCCAGGGCACGCGCCGCCATGATGAAATAGGCCCCCTGCATCGACGAGTTACGCATGGCGGTGGCCGCGATCACGGCATCGTTACCGGTAAACCAGCTCCGCGCATCGGCAGGCGGAAAAAGGTCGGGCAATTGCTCGTAGAATTCCATATCCATGCCGATGATAACCGTTACCGGCGCAGCGAGAATTTTGGGTCCGTTCGTCGCGCCGCCATGCGCCGCCAACTTGGCCTTGGCCTCGTCGCTCGCACACCAGATCAGGCGCGCAGGCAGGCAGTTCGCGGATGTCGGCCCGAATTTCATCACTTCCCAGATCGCGTCCATATCGGCGCTGGTCACAGGTTCGTCGGTGTAGCCGTTATAGCTGCGCGCGGTGCGAAACAGCTGATCGAGCGCGGCATCGTCGAGTTTGGGCATGAAAGCTCCGGAATAGGGGTCAAACGGCGAGGACTTCGGTAACCTCGGGCACGTAATATTTCAGGAGCGATTCAATGCCGCCCTTCAGCGTCGCAGACGACGACGGACAGCCCGAGCACGCCCCCTGCAATTGCAGATAGACTTTGCCTTGTTGGAACCCGCGATAGACGATGTCACCGCCATCAGCAGCAACAGCCGGCCGCACCCGCGTTTCGATCAAATCCTTGATCTGGTCGATGATGTCGGCGTCGGCGGGATCGTCGGCAAATTCGGATTCGGCGGGTACCGAAATGCCTGCTGCACTGGCAGGATTGAACAGCGGCATGTTCGCCGAGAAATGGTCGAGCAGCACATTCAGCACATCGGGCTTCAAATGTGTCCAGTCGACACCCGGAGCCGCCGTCACCGAGACAAAGGCATGACCGAAAAACACGCCCGTGACATCGCCCAGTCCGAACAGCGTTTCCGCCAGCGGTGACGCCGCTGCTTCTTCGGGTGTGGCAAAGTCACGGGTACCCATATCCATGACGGTGCGGCCCGGCAGGAATTTGAGTGTCGCAGGATTCGGCGTTGTTTCGGTTTCGATCAGCATAAGTGCCATGTGGGCCGGAAGGGGCGGCGTATCAAGCGGCACGGCGCGCCGCTGCACCAGTGCGATTGACGGCCCTAGATCCGCAGCACTCTATCGCTGCCTATTGAGCAATCTCGCAAACCGACATCTGGCCTTGCTGGGTGGTGCGCCATTGCCCGGTCCAGCGCCCGTTCACGGCATAAGCGACGACGGGACATTTGATCGCGGCATCCTGCTGGCTCCAGATCGGTCCGGCGTTGACCAGCCGCACGCGCAGCGGCGGCGCGGCGCGCTGTGCACTCGGTCCGCGCGACGCGCTCACGACATCGTACAGATCGCTTCGCGGTCCTCCGCCGGTGCCATAGCTAATCTTGCGCCGAAACAGATCGAGCTGGATTTGGACGTTACGGCTGGCATCATTGAGATACACCGACCATTCGTCGCGCTGCATTTCGGCAAAGCGGAACGTGATTTGGCCGGCGAGGTTGAACTCTCCCCAGCTTCCGTCGGCCTGTTTGGCGTAATAGCCGTCACTGAACCGCACATAGGTCGTATTCCAGCCGCTCACATCGGTCCCGGGCTGTGCGGCCACGGGTGCGGTTACCACGGGCAGCACGCCCGAACCCGTCAGTCCTGCCAGCACAACAGCCAGCGCGCCACGAAATGCTTTCATCGTCGTCATCCCCTGCAGTGCCGACGTTGCGGCTCCGCGCCCTTGACTGGCAACCTAGGCGCTAAGCGGGCTTTGGCAAGCGCACGTTCCTGCGACATGAATCTGGATCATAATCGCTTGCGCTGCCTTGCGCTCAGGTCGTCAGTGCAACCCGCGCGCCGATGGTGCGCAAATCCTCGACGAAGCGCGCATATTCTTCGGCTGCGGCAACCCGGTCCTCGATCCGCAGCAGATAGCTCGGGTGCACCGTGATCCATGCTTCGCCGCCACCGGGCAATTCGAGGGCGCGCCCCCGCTCGCGTGAGATCGTCATCACCTTACCGAACAGGCTGCGCGCGGCCGTCGCACCGAGGGCGACGATGACCTGCGGGCGCACGATGTCGCGTTCCTGATCGAGCCACCAGCGGCACGCCTCGATCTCGCCTGCACCTGGCTTGGCGTGGATGCGCCGGATACCGCGCTGCTCGAATTTGAAATGCTTGACCGCGTTGGTGACATAGGCGCGCGCCCGGTCAACCCGCGCCTCGGCAAGTGCCTTATCGAACATCTGGCCGGCGGGGCCGACGAACGGCCGGCCGGCCAGATCCTCCTGATCGCCTGGCTGTTCACCGACGAACATCAAGGGCGCGTCGAGCGGCCCCTCGCCGAAGACGGTCTGCGTCGCCGGTTTCCACAAGGGACAACGCGCACAGCCCAACGCTTCGTCACGCAGCCCCTCCCATGTAATCAGGCTGTTGCTGCCAACGTCCTTGGCACGCTCGATCATGCCGCTTTCGCGTGCCTGTGCCGCCGCCAGCAATTGCGGCACCAACGCGGTTTCGGGCATGTTTTTCCAGTATTTGCGCGGCATTTCCTTCAGCATGGCGCCGATCTTCACCCGCGCGGGATTAAAGATGCTGGCATAATAGGTTTTCCACATTTCCTCGACCGGATCGCCTTCAGGGGCGTCAGCCTTCGACGCGCCCGGACCTTCGGTCAGCGATGTCCCGTCCCAGTAAATCGAGACTTCGGGCGTCAGGATCGACCATTTCATGCTGGCAAAGCGCCGGACAAAGAAGCTGGCATTGGCCCGGACAATGTGATGGTCTGGTTCGAACCACGCGACATAGCATCCGTCGATTTCACGAAAGCGCACGAACGCGCGCATCTTGTGGATGTCGCGGCGCACCCCCTTCGCCAGTTCCTCGCAGCGCCGGACCAGCGGGTCTGCATGGTCGTGAATGAGCTGCCGGGCGTCCTGCAATCGCCACAAAATCGCATAGAGCAATGCGAAGCGTTCGGGGTCGGAATGGCAAACCACGCTGCGCGCTAGGTCGATAAAATCACGCGGGGCGGTAAGCGCACCCTCGCCCTCGGGCAAATCCGTTACCACACCGAACAGGTCGGCCTCTCCCGCCTGCCAAACCAC
>JANNCK010000090.1:0-9739 GCA_031386545.1 Sphingomonadales bacterium | reverse complement strand
GCTGCCCGGTTGGGACGGTCCTTTTTGCCACAGGCGGCGAGTGGGGCGATCAGGATCATCGCAGCGATTACGGAACGGCGGATCATGGGTCTGTGCGTCCTTGGCTGTCTGGGCTTTGCTAGGCGAATAGGGAGCGTTAGTGCGCTATCGCCCTGCCCGCAAGCATCACCGGTTGCGGCGGCTCTGTCGCCCGAGATGTTGCCCCAAGAGTGGTCAATCAATCACCCTAAACATCTCATTGTGTGTGCATGATGCAACAGCCGCGCAATAAATGCGGGGTAGGGCTGGTACCGAATCGTACAATGGCTATGTTAATCGCTAGATTTTGACAGGAAAATGAGTCGTTTCATGACGCAGGGGCGGATTTTGGCAGGGATGACGGGGGGCGCAATCATTGCGTCGCTCGCCGTGCTGTCGCCCGCCTTCGGCGCATCGACCACATCCTTGCCGCTAAAATCACCCACATCGCTGGGCCTGCGTGACGACATTGGCTCGTTTACACCCGCCGCGACGGATGCGCGGCTAGCGGCGGCGCTGTCGCGCAATGGCCTGTCGAGCAGTGGCTTTCGTTTCACACCGGCTTCGTCGGTCCGCCTCAACCGCTCGGTAACCGTTGCGGTGCGAGTCCGCACGAATCGGGCAGACGGCGCCGGCGATCAGGCTGATCTGGTCCGGCCTGCGACAGCCGCGCTTGCGCCTATTGCTTACAATCTCGGTGCAGCCGTTGGCTGGCGCAAGTTTGCAGTGTCGGGTGACATGCAAAAGCTTGATCTGGCTGGCCTGGGCCATCGCGAGACCGTCGATGTTGGCGTGAGCTATACCAACAAGCGCCTGACTACACGCGTGCAGGTTGCCGCTGACCGTTCGACCGGACCTGCGGCACGGACCATTTTGGGTGGCTCGGGCGTGTCGGTTGATTTTGGCAGCTCCTATTCGCTGACCCGTAACCTCGATGTCACGGCGGGCGTCCGTTACCGCGCTGATCGTGACCGTCTGCTGCCGCAGGGCGACAACCGCCGCGACAGCCAAGCGGTTTATGTTGGCACCGCGTTCAGGTTCTAATCCAGTTTGAAGGCGTCGATTGCGGCCCAGCCGTGGATTTTCATACCGCGCAACTTCTTGAAACTACTGACATTCAGACCACCTAGAGCGATGACTGGCCTATGGCATTTTGCCGCCAGCAGCCCAAACCGCACGACTCCCAATGTCTTCACGCCGACATGTGACCGCGTCGGGAAGACCGGCGAGACGAACACGAGATCGGCGCTGATCCGTTGCGCGATGACCAGCTCGCGCCGGTTATGGACAGCCACACTGCGCAGAACCCCCCAACCCTTTGGTGACACCCGCAGCGACCGGTGATGCGCCCCATCCGCCCCCCAGGCGCGCGCCTGCACCGGCGCGGCGGCGAGCAGCAGGACAAGTCCTCGCGCCCGCGTAACACGCCGGACCTGCCCGAATAAAGCGCGGCGCTCGGCTGCCGGGGTTGCATGGTGCCGGAATATGATCCCCGATCCTTTGGGCATGCCCCGTGCGATTGCGACAATATCACCGCCGCGCTCGTCGGTCATCAGCCACAGTCTGGGCATCGGGGCTTTGCGGGATCGCATCCCCCTCCCTATAGCGCGGCGCGTGAGCAACAATGCAACCGCCGCCGACCGCCTTCGCGATGTCACCCAAGCCATCGGAAACGCCGCGTCGCGCGCTCATCGCAATGCGGCAAATGTGACCCTCGTGGCGGTGTCAAAAACGCATGATGCCGACGAGATTCGCCCGCTGCTGGATGCGGGGCAGCGCGTGTTTGGCGAGAACCGGGTGCAGGAGGCCGCCACCAAATGGCCGGATCTGCGCGCGCACTATGACGGTATCGAACTCCACCTTGTCGGCCAGCTCCAGTCGAACAAGGCCGCCGAGGCGGTTGTCCTGTTCGATGCGATCCACGCGGTTGACCGACCTTCACTGGTGGCAGCGCTAGGCAAGGCCATGACCCAGACCGGCAAGCGGCCCGATTGTTTCATTCAGGTCGATTTGGCAGATGAGCCGCAAAAGGGTGGCTGTGCGGTTGCCGATCTTTCCGCATTGCTGGCAATGGCGCACGACGCGGACTTGCCGGTGCGCGGGTTGATGTGCGTGCCGCCCGCCGGGCTTGAGCCTGCGCCATGGTTTGCACTGCTTGCCAAACTCGCGGCTGACCACGGGTTGACGGGCCTCAGCATGGGCATGTCGGGTGATTATCCAACTGCGGTTACCCTGGGTGCGACGCATGTTCGGGTCGGCACTGCCCTGTTCGGCGCGCGCGTATGAGAATCGATGGCATAATTTTCGACTTCGACGGGGTGTTGATCGAAAGCGAATATGCCGGCGGCGTCCAGCTTGCTGCCGGGTTCACTGACATTGGCCACCCGACGACAGTGAAAGAGGCGCTTGATCGATTTGTGGGCTTGAGCGGGCGTAATTTTGTCGCTGCGCTGGAGGAGCATTTCGGTGGTCCTATCCCGCCCATTTTCTACGACGCACGCGAGGCGGAGGATGCCCGCGTTCTTGCCGACGGGCTCGATGCCGTGGCGGGGGCTATCGAGTTCGTCCGCAACCTGCCTGCAACACTGCCCCGCGCGATTGCCTCGTCGAGCACGACCCACTGGATCGAAACGCACCTGAACCACATTGGTCTGCGCGATGCCTTTGGCCCGCACATTTACTCGGGCCGCGAACATGTGACGCGTGGCAAGCCTGCGCCCGACATCTATCTCTATGCCGCACAGCAGATCGGCCTCGATATTGGGCACACGCTGATTATCGAGGATTCGCCGGTCGGGGTAACGGGCGCGGTCGCTTCGGGCGCACAGGTTATCGGCCTCGCGGTCGGTCAGCATTGCGGGCCGGACCATGAGGCGACCCTGCGTCGTGCGGGTGCACCGGTTGTGGTGCAGGACTTCGCTGCTATCGCCGTTCTCGTTGAAGGGCGGCTTGCGGCCTGAAACTCGCCGCTAAAGCTGATGCCCTGTGCGGTCGCGCTTCGTCGCCAGATAATGTTCGTTATGCGGGTTCGGCGGCATATGGTGGGCGACGCGCTCGACCACAGTAATGCCCGAGCTTTCTAGCCCCGCAACCTTGGCGGGATTGTTGGTCAACAACCGCACGCTATCTTGTCCCAACAGCTTGAGCATCCGTGCTGCGACACCGAAATCGCGCGCATCGACAGCAAAGCCCAGCCGCAAATTGGCGTCGACAGTATCGAACCCCTGATCCTGCAGCTCATAAGCGCGTAGCTTGTTGATGAGCCCGATCCCACGCCCCTCCTGACGCAGATAGAGCAGGACACCCCAGCCGCTGTCGACAATCTCGGTCAGCGCGACGCGCAGTTGCGGGCCACAGTCGCATTTGAGCGAACCCAGGACGTCGCCAGTGAGGCACTCGCTGTGCAGGCGAACCAGTGGCGGCGACCCGTCCGGCGTGCCAAGGACCAGCGCGACATGTTCGGAAATGGTTTCCGGGCTGCGAAACGCAATGATTTCGGCGGTCTCGCAGACATCAACGGGCAGGCGTGCCCGCGCGACAATCGCCAGCCGGTCAGCGCTGTCGTACGCCGCAATCGCCTCTGGAGATGTGACGGCGTCGGACGGCCCCTCTTTCCCGATAAAAAACGCCGGGAGGATGCCGGTCAGCCGCGCGAGTTCGAGTGCCGCCTGCGCGGCGGCGACATCCACGGTGTCGATTGCGCGGAACGGCCCCTGAAACGGATTGGCGAGATCGGTCGCGGGATCGGCAAGCGCGCGCGCGCCGGCAAGGTCGATCCACGGCGCGCGGGCGACAGTGACGGGAGCCTCGCTGTTGGCTGCTGCACGCTGGTTGGTCAGTTTCAAGGTCGCCGCGCGTGATCCGGCAAGCAAGATGTCCGCGCTATTTTGGGGATCGAAGGCGGCAAGGCGTGGCGCATCCGCTGTCTCGACGGGAAGGAGGCGCAATGTCCCGACTGTGACCGTCCAGCCGCGCCGCAACGCATCAATCGCGCGCGCCGCAGACTTGGGGTCGGTTTGGACTTGGGGGTCGCTCACGCGCGGAACTCGGTCACCAGCGGGACATGGTCCGACGGCTTTTCCCAGCTACGGCAGGGTTCATGGACTTTGTGGGCAACGGCCTGTCCTGCCACATCCTTTGTCGCCCACATATGGTCGAGCCGTCGTCCGCGATCCGATGCCGCCCAATCCTTGGCCCGGTAGCTCCACCAGGTGTGGAGGCGGGCCGGTGCGGGTACGAAATGGCGGCCAAGGTCCGTCCAATTGCCCGCAGTTTGGAGTTTGCCGAGGATCTCGACTTCCAGCGGCGTGTGGCTGACGACATCGAGCAACGCCTTGTGGCTCCACACATCGCTTTCGAGCGGGGCGATGTTGAAATCACCGACGATCAGTGTCGGGTCGCGCAGGCCTTCCGACCAGCGTGTCATCCGCTCGATGAAATCTAGTTTTTGGCCGAATTTTGGATTGACCGTCCGGTCGGGAACATCGCCCCCCGCAGGGACATAGACGTTTTCGATCCGCATCCCCGCGAATGGCCCTTCGGTCAGCCGGATGCCGATATGACGCGCCTCGCCATTGTCCTGCCAGTCGTGGCGCAGATCGTCGGTGAAGGGGAGGCGTGACAGCGTGGCAACGCCGTGATGCATCGGCTGGCCGTTGGTCGCGCGGTAAACATAACCGAGTGGTTCGAACAGGTCGTGCGGAAAAACGTCGTCGTTGGCCTTGGTTTCCTGAAGGCACAGGATGTCGGGAGACTGTTCACGCAGGAACCGCTCGACGATGTCGCGGCGGAAGCGGACGGAGTTGATGTTCCAGGAAGCGACCCGGAGCGTATCGGAACATAAAGGATCGGGCATGGCGGGTGCCTTAGCGACCCGCCATGCCGATTGCCAGAAGCCCGGTCGCGGGCGTTACTTCGCCTGCGGTGCCGCTGCGGCGGCGTTCGAGGGCAGACCACCAAGCTGGGTGACCAATTTGGTATAGGCGTCGAGATAAGCCATCAGAATGACCTGGCCGATGGCCGTGTCCTGATAACCACCGCCAGCCGCGCCGCCAAAGGCTCCGCCGCCGAAAGCACCGCCACCCGCGCCCCAGCTGACGTCCGACTTGCGGGCATAGCCCTGCACAAGCGCTTCTTCCTCGGTTGTGCGGGCATTGACGACCGACAATGTCACAGTCGCTTCACCCTTTTTCACGTTGATGCCGCCGGCAATCGCGCCGGCAATGCGACCAAAGCCGCCAAACATGCCACCGATACCGCCCAGAATGGCACCGGCTCCGCCGCCGCCCGAATTACGGTTGGCAGTCACGATGTTGGGCTCAAGGAAATAATCAGCGGTCTTGACCTGGCCCTTGCCGAGGTTCGACCCGCCCTGAAGCTCGCCCTGATCGGCCATGGCGCGTTCCATTGAGCGGCTTTGCATCGACCGGCCACGGTTGACGAGGCCGAAGCATCCCGATTGCTGGACAAAGATCTTGAGAATGGCTTCGGGCGAACCTAGGTTCAGCTCGCGCCACCACTGGTTGTCGGGTTCGACAATCGCAATAGTTCCCAGCCGCTTGGTGCAGGTCGGAATCTGGCGCTCGGCGCGCTCCTGTTCGCGGCGTCCCGACGACGCACCCTTGGTGGTGCCGTCCTTATAGGTCTGGCCGGATGACGACATGTTCGTCTGTGCAACGGCAGGTGTAGCAACAAACGCGGCAACAGCGACGCCAATAAAAATGTTACGCATGGAGTTCCCCTCAACACATGGTACGCTGACTAGCAGTCGTTCCTGTGAAACGACGTGCGACCCCGTTTCAATTCGGGTCTGTAGCAGCGGTGGACCGCCTTCGCTAGGGCTGAAGGATGTCCGGCGTTTGCACAGATTGATTAAACGATCCTGCCGTCTGTTTGAACTGCCAATGAGCCACTCCTAGTCTTGTTCGATATTTGGGGAGCGTGTTCGGCATGACCCGGCGATTCTACCAAGGCATGAGCGCCACGACCCTTTCTGTGGCGATTATCATTACTGTCCCTGCGACCAGTTTTGCTGCGCCGCCGCCTGCGGAGGCGATGGTGTGCGATTCGTCGAAAGTGAAACTGTTCGGATCAATACTGCTAGGTAACCGGTTTGATTCGGTCGCGGATACCAAGGTCGGGCGGCTCGGTATTTCGGGCCTCGACAAGCTGGCGCGCTTTGCGGGTTCGGTCAGCGACAGCATCGGGCGCAGGCTCGACCGCGACGAGCGTCGCCAGGCTTCTGCTGCCACGACGATTGCGGTGTGTCGCGGCAAGCCTGGCGAAACCGTCAAATGGGTCAGTGCCAACAACAATGGTGTCAGCGGCAGTTCGACGATTGCCCGCCGTGACCAGCTAACCGACGGATCAACATGTATTATGGTGCGCGACGTCGCACTGGTTGCGGGCGAAGAGGTCAAGGTGACGCGGCGGTTGTGCCGTGCACCGGGGGAAACGGGGTATAAACCCGCATCATGAGGCGTGTGGCGGCAATTCTAATTGCGGCGGTTCTGCTCTGCGGTGCGGCGGACAAGATAAATCCGACCTGTCCTGCCGAGCCAAACTGGTCGACGAACGCGGTCATGCAGCTGACGTTCCGCATGGAGAGCGGCAAGCGCATTTTGCGGGCAGAGGGCGCGGTCGATCCGGGGCTGCCTGCACGGCTGGCGATTGCCTTCAGAAAATATAAGCCAATCGATGAAATCTGGCTGCGTTCGCCGGGTGGCGATGCACAGGCGGGTAATCAGGCCGGGTTGTTGATCCGCAAAGCACAGGCCGTCACGAGGATACCGGCAGGCTGGACCTGTTTCAGCGCGTGCAACTTCGTTTTCATGGGCGGTGCGGTCCGGTCCGTGGACCCGGGTGGTATTTTCATGGTGCACATGTTCACCTTCACCGCCGATGGGGGCGTGCTCGCCGAAAAGATGACTCAGGGGTATGATCAGGCGGTGCAAGGCATTGCCCGGGTTGAACAGGATGCGGCGCTGCTGGCTAGCCAAGACAATGACTTCATGTTTCGCATGGGGGTGTCGCGCAAATTGCTGACCGAGGTAATGTACCGCCAAAAGGCGGTGGCGGGACGCGCCGGCGACCCGTCAACGCGGCGCTGCCTTACGGTGAAAGAGCTGAAACGCTACAGCGTAACCAACGCCGATTGACGGACGCGCTTGGCGGTGGCGGCGCGCTCGGCTAGGCGCGTGGCATGACCCCTCTCGACAAGATCCGCAACTTTTCCATCATCGCCCATATCGACCACGGCAAGTCGACGCTGGCCGACCGGTTAATCCAGACCACCGGTGGCCTCACCGCGCGCGAAATGTCGGCGCAAGTCCTTGATAACATGGACATTGAGAAGGAGCGCGGCATCACGATCAAGGCGCAGACGGTGCGCCTCGACTGGAAGGGCTATGTGCTCAACCTCATGGACACGCCGGGGCACGTAGACTTCGCCTATGAGGTCAGCCGCAGCCTTGCCGCGTGCGAAGGCGCGCTGCTCGTGGTGGATGCGGCGCAGGGAGTTGAGGCGCAGACCTTGGCCAATGTCTATCAGTCAATCGAGCATGACCATGAAATTGTGCCGGTTATCAACAAGATAGATTTGCCCGCTGCCGAACCGGAAATGGTCCGCAAGGAAATCGAGGAAATCATCGGCCTCGACGCCAGCAACGCGGTGATGACCAGCGCCAAGTCGGGCATCGGCATCGAGGCGGTGCTCGACGCGATCATCGAACGTATCCCCCCGCCGAAGGGCGACCGCGATGCGCCGCTGAAAGCCATGCTCGTCGATAGCTGGTACGACCAATACCTCGGCGTCGTCATCCTGATCCGTGTCATCGACGGGGTGATCCGCAAGGGCCAGGAAATCATCTTCATGGCGGCGGGGACCAAGCACCTCGTCGACCGTGTGGGCTGTATGCGGCCCAAGATGGAAATCCTCACCGAAATCGCGGCGGGTGAGATCGGGTTTATCACCGCGCAGATCAAGGAAGTCGCCCAAACCCGCGTCGGCGACACCATTACCGACGTGAAGCGTCCCGCGCTTCAGGCACTGCCCGGCTTCAAGGAAGTCCAGCCGGTGGTGTTCTGCGGCCTGTTCCCGGTCGACGCCAACGACTTCGAGAAACTGCGCGAAAGCATCAGCAAGCTGCGGCTCAACGACGCGAGTTTCAGCTTCGAAACCGAGAGCAGCGCCGCCCTCGGCTTTGGTTTCCGCTGCGGATTCCTCGGGCTGCTCCATCTGGAGATCATTCAGGAGCGGCTGACCCGCGAATACGACCTTGACCTGATCACGACCGCGCCATCGGTGATCTACCAGCTCAACCTCAGCCATTCGAAAACCGAAGACGCGCAGGTGCTTGAACTGCACAATCCCGCCGATATGCCTGACGTTAACCGGATCGAGAGCATCGAGGAGCCGTGGATCGCGGCGACCATCTATGTCCCCGACGAATATCTCGGCAGTATCCTGAAGCTGTGTCAGGACCGGCGCGGCGTGCAGACCAACCTGACTTATGTCGGGGGCCGCGCGCAGGTCAGCTATGAATTGCCGCTCAACGAAGTGGTGTTCGATTTTTACGACCGGCTGAAATCGCTGTCGAAGGGCTATGCCAGCTTCGACTATCACCAGATCGGCCACCGCGAGGGCGACCTTGTGAAGATGAACATCCTTGTGAACGAGGAGCCGGTCGATGCGCTGTCGATGATCGTCCACCGCGGTACGGCTGAATCACGCGGGCGCGGCATGGTCGAACGCCTGAAAGACCTGATCCCGCGCCACTTGTTCAAAATCCCGATTCAGGCAGCGATCGGCGGCAAGGTCATCGCCCGCGAAACCATCGCCGCGATGCGAAAGGACGTGACCGCCAAATGCTATGGCGGCGACGCGAGCCGCAAGAAAAAGCTGCTGGAAAAGCAGAAAAAGGGCAAAGCCAGGATGCGCGAGTACGGGAATGTCAGCATCCCGCAGGAGGCGTTTATCGCGGCGCTGCGGATGGGGGATGAGAGCTAGGCGCTGGTGAGGGCCATACCTCAAGGGTCAATCTGGGGACATTGTTAAAGTCCGTCCGGTTCATCGTAATCAACGTCAGGCCGTTGCTGATTGCCGTCGCCGCAATCATGCGATCACTGGTTTTTCGTTTCGAGGCCCCGGCGCTGGCCAATATGCCCGCATAGATTGCAGCCATATCGTTGGTGAAATCAAAAATCGGCAACCGGGCGAACATGTCGTCCACTAGACGCCGCCGCTTTTCCATCAATGCGGGATGCTGATAAACACCGTTTTCGAGTTCGACCCGCGTAATCACCGAAATGGCCGGTAATTCCCCAAGCGCAATAACGCGCTCTCGTACTTCGGGGTCTCCATCGCGCCAGTGAATGGCGACGTCGGTATCGATCAGGAAGTTCAAGCCTTACAGTCCGGGGCGATCCGGAAATTCGAAGGGCTCACGCACCTCGATTTCACCGACAGGGCCGATGGCATCGAGTGCCGCGATCAATTCCATCAGCTTACGCTTTTCCTCGACGGCATCCTTTGCGGCTGTGAGGATGACACGGCCACCCTCACGCTCGATCCGCACGTCTTTGCCAATACCAAAGCCCAGCCCCTTGGGCAGGCGCACGGCCTCGCTGTTACCGGATTTGAAAGTGCGGGCGTTGACGGGCGCGTTCATGGGCTTGGATATACGGGGTATACGAAGCACTAACAAGACGGACGCAGCGCACG
>JANNCK010000047.1:0-3005 GCA_031386545.1 Sphingomonadales bacterium | reverse complement strand
GCCGCTTCCCTGAGCTTGTCGAAGGGCTGCCTTTCTCCGTGCGCCAAGAACGAAGGGCAGGGCTTCGACAAGCTCAGCCAAGCGGAACGCCATGACCACACCCCATATCATCGTCACCGCTGGCCCCACGCATGAGCCGATCGACCCCGTCCGCTACCTCGCCAACCGGTCCTCGGGAAAACAGGGGTTCGCGATCGCCGCCGCGCTTGCCGCACGCGGCGCGCAGGTCACGCTGATCGCGGGGCCGGTGACGCTCGACACCCCGTCGGGAGTCACGCGCATCGATGTGCAGACCGCGCGCGATATGGCCGCTGCGGTCGATGCCGCCCTGCCCGCCGATGCCGCGATCCTCGTCGCCGCCGTCGCCGACTGGCGCGTCGAAAGCGCGGGTCAGAAGATCAAGAAAAACGGCAGCGGCACCCCGCCCGTCCTGCACCTCGTCGAGAACCCCGACATTCTGGCGACGCTGGCGCGCAGCCCCTCCCGTCCCCGCCTGCTGATCGGCTTCGCCGCCGAAACTGAAAACGTGATCGCCAACGCACAAGCCAAGCTGGCACGAAAAGGCTGCGACTGGATCGTCGCCAACGACGTCTCGGGCGATGTGATGGGGGGCGCGGCAAACACCGTGCATATCGTGACGGCAGACAGCGTCGAAAGCTGGGCGCGGATGGCGAAGGATGAGGTGGCGGTGCGGTTGGCGGATCGGGCGATTAAATCCTTGCTGAAGATGCCGTGACAACAACTTGCGACCCGATTGCAAGCATTCGAAATTCGCGGTTTAAGTAGCCGTATGCGCGGCAATCCCAGGTACAGCGCACTAATGCACGACATCTGTGTCGGAAGAGGCTGGTGCGGCGGCATCGTCAACGGTGAACCATCTCATGTCGACGACTTTCTTCCTGAAACTGGACCCGTAACTGCCGAGCAGTTCGTCGACTGGGTATTTATTGCGGAAGGTGTCGACCCATCATCCGAGCCTGCTAAATGGCAGCCGCACAGAGACGGACTTCGAGAGCTGTTCATTCAACACATGCAACAGGAAGTCGTTGATGCTTCCGCCCTAAAACGGGATGTTGGCTAACCAATAATGGCGTCGCGGCGTGACCCCGTGCAATGGCTTTGCTAGCAGAGCGCTATGCCCCCAATCACCATCCCCCTCCTCCGCCTCCCCCACGGCACCGGCCTCTCCCTCCCCGCCTATGCCACCAACGGTGCGGCAGGGATGGACGTCGTCGCCGCCGAAGACCTGACCCTTGCCCCCGGCGCGCGCCATGCGGTCGCGACGGGGTTTGCGATGGCGATTCCCGACGGATACGAAGTGCAGGTCCGGCCGCGCTCGGGGCTGGCGCTCAAGAACGGCATTACCTGCCTTAACACGCCCGGCACGATCGACAGCGACTATCGCGGCGAGGTTAAGGTGATCCTTGCCAACCTCGGCAGCGAACCGTTCGAAATCATACGCGGCGACCGCATCGCCCAACTCGTCCCCGCCCCCGTCCAGCGCGCGACGCTGACCGAAGTCGCCAGCCTCGACGAAACCGCGCGCGGCGCGGGCGGGTTCGGATCGACGGGCACAAAATAGGTGCTCACCGACGACGAACTCGAACGCTATGCCCGCCACATCGTCCTGCGCGAGGTCGGGGGCGCGGGGCAGATGAAGCTGCGCGGGAGCCGGGTTGCCGTCGTCGGCGCTGGCGGCATCGGGGTGCCGGTCCTGCACTATCTGGCGGCAGCGGGCGTCGGTGCGCTGACCGTGATCGACGACGATGTGGTCAGCACGTCGAACCTGCAGCGGCAGGTACTCTACGGCACCAGCGATGTCGGCACAGCCAAGGCTCTGCTCGCCACCCGCCGCCTGTTCGACCTCAACCCCTATGTTGCGGTGACGCCGGTGATGCAGCGGATCGACGGCAGCAATGCCGATGCGCTGCTCGCCGGACATGATGTCGTGATCGACGGGTCGGACAGTTTCGCGACGCGGCTCGCGGTCGCCGATGCAGCGTGGCGGCTGCATCTCCCGCTCGTGTCCGCCGCCATCGGGCAGTTCCACGGACAGATCGGGACATGGACCGGATGGCTGCCCGACCAACCGTGCTATCGCTGCTATGTCGGCGACGCTTTCGATACGGATGATTGCGATACCTGTGCCGCGGACGGCGTGCTCGGCGCAATGACGGGCATGATGGGCAGTTTCGCAGCGCTGGAGGCAATCCGCGCGATTGTCCAATTTGGTGAAAGCGCGACGGGCAAACTGCACATCATTGATGGCCTGACCCCCTCAATGCGGACGATCCGGATGCCCAAAGACCCTGGCTGTTCGACCTGCGGTGCCCCGGCTCCCGGTTGAGCCTCCATTTCGGTGTTAACCGCTTATAAGGGGTATGACCTTATAAGCGGCTACAGTTCTTGGGGGACTGTAAATGGCCGGTTTAACCAATGTTTCGCTAAGTCTGGCAACATATAAGGCGATCGAGGCGCAGCGTCTCTCGTTCGGCGAGAGCCATGACGCGATCATACGGCGCGCGCTGGTGGCGCGTTCCGGACGGCGGTCGCAGCTCGCAGGGCGCGCCGCGTTGCTCGCGCGCGGTGCGCCGCGCAAACGCGGACAGGTGCGCGTCGTACTATTCGGGCGCGAACAGAGCGTGTTTAACCTCCGTGACGCCTATTTGGTTATTATAAATGCACTGACAAGACATAAAGCGTCGCTGTTGCAGCTGCTCGCGAACGAAGGGAGCGCCCAGCGCCGCTGGGTCGCGCGGTCGCCTGAAGCCTTGTTCGTCTCCGCCCCGCATCTTGCCGCCGAGCACGCACACCAGCTTTCACCCGAATGGCACATCGACACAAATGTTTCGCGCGTGCAGATCGTTGCACGCTTGACGGTGGCGGCGCAGATCGCGGGTTATGCTTTCGGCGAGGATGTCCGGATCGTCGAGGGGTAGACCGGAAAAGATGGGGGCTTCGACAAGCTCAGCCAAGTCGGATGAAGAGGGCACCCCCCCGACTTG
>JANNCK010000041.1:0-6008 GCA_031386545.1 Sphingomonadales bacterium | reverse complement strand
CGGCTCCGCGTCCGCGCAACCGAAGCATCGAGGTCGCGGTCGACGATGTCGTTGTACACGCATCCCGCCCCGCGCATGGCGATTGCCCCGAGCGCAAACCACAGCAACAGCGGCCAATCACTCGCCAGCCCGCCAGGTAACAGCACCGCCCAGGCGCACGGCCAGTACAGCAACTGCCACCCGATGGGCCGGTCAAACCGCGCCAGCAGGGCAAACGGGCGTAAGGTCGCGGGAAGCCACGCAACAAAACCGCGATGTTCGGTATCGGGAACCATCTCTACTTTCCGTCATGCTGAACTTATTTCAGCATCCACCCGTCCGCGTGTACGGCGGTTTGCGTGAATAGGTGGACCCTGACCCGCAGGGCAACGCCAGTAAACAAGTTCCGGGTGACGGAAAGAGGAAACGAGAATTGCCCGCAACCCCCGCCTGGCCACCGCAAAGCGCCGTTCGCTTGTTCGTCGAAACGCCGCTGTCGCTCGACGCAACGCTGACGCTCGGTGGCCCGCAGGCACATTATCTGCTGAATGTGATGCGGATGAAGGTCGGCGCCGTGCTCAAACTTTTCGACGACGCGACCGGTGAGTGGGCAGCCGAAGTCATCGCCACTGCCAAGCGCGACATCACCCTGTCGATAACGACGCACCTCCGCCCGCGCGAACCCGTTCCCGACCTTTGGTTGGGGGCCGCCCCCATCCGCCGCGCGCGCTTCGATTTTCTTGCAGAAAAAGTGTGCGAGCTTGGCGTCGCGCGGTTCACGCCAGTGCTCACCCGCCGCGCAGTCGTCGACAAGGTGAAACCCGAACGCCTGCGCGCGCAAATGATCGAAGCCGCCGAACAATGCGGCCGCACCGCGCTCCCTGCACTCGACCCCGAAACCAAACTCGTCGACTGGCTGGCGATGCTCGGCGAGCGCATCTTGTTCTTTGCCGACGAAGCGGGCGGTGCCCCCGCGAGCGAAAGTTTCGCGGCACGTCCCGGTCCTGCCGCAATCCTGATCGGTCCCGAAGGCGGGTTTGATCCCGCCGAGCGTGCGCTCGTCCGCGCCCACCCTCAGGCCATCGCGATCACCCTTGGCCCCCGTATCCTGCGCGCCGAGACCGCGGCGATTGCGGCCGTTGCGGTATGGATGGCAGTTTTTGACCAGTAGAAATTGGCCTAAGCCTATCTTTACTACCTTTGACTATTCCAACTCCCCATGCTTCGCTCGTCCGCTTCCAACGCCTGCCGCCACGTCGTTTTGGCCGGGATCGCTCTATTTGCGATAGCTGCATATCCTGGCCGTGCGCAGCAACGCAGCATCGTCAATCCGGGTTTCGAATCGAACAATCCCGGCGGCCCGGGTGCACCAACCTTTGAAATATTGCCGGCAGCGTCAGTACCTGGCTGGGAAGCCACTACCGGCTTTAACGAATTGTGGGACAGCGGGTTTCTTGGTGTCCCCGCTTACGAGGGCGTTGTTTTCGCCGAAATGAATGCGAATACGCCGGGTGCGCTTTACCAGAACATCTGCCTCGTCAACGGCGAAGTCATGCGATGGCAATTCGCCCACCGCGCCAGGTCCGGCGGTGCGGCGACGCAAACCGCCCAGTTCCAGATCGCTAATTCAAGCGGTGCTGTGCTGCAGACGCTGGCAACCCAAGCATCAACTGTCGCGTCTAATATTTGGAACGTGAACTCCAGCCCGGTCGCCGGGGTCGTTTACACCGGTGCGTCGGGTGTTCAGCGTCTTCAGTTCAGAACGACCGACGCTGGTTCATATGGCAACTTCCTCGACGGCATACAGATTTTCCTGTCGCCCTATCTGGAACTGAGCGGATCAACCACGTCCGCAACCGAAGGTGCAGTTTCCCCGGCGCTGCCGTCAATCACGATTTCCGGCACAGTGACCAGCGCGATTGCGGTCACGATCAACGTCACCGGGGGTACCGCCATCCGCGGGGTTGATTATACGACACCGAACGGCAACGCGACCTTTACCGTCGCCATTCCCGCTGGAAACTACAACCAAACCGCCTTCCCGGTAGGTATCGCGATCATCAATGAAAGTGCGCTCGAGGCGAACGAGACGATCCTGCTCAACGTCGCGGCGAATTCGGGTAGCTATACGCTCGCGGGTACCGGCAGCTGCGGCGCGGCACCGACGACGGCGCTAACCCACACCGTCATTGATGATGATTCGCGCCTGACATTGCGCAAGCAGTGGACCAGCGCGATTGTCGGCGACGACGCGAATGTCACAGTAGCGCGTGCCGCAACGGTTTTTCGTACTTTGGTATCGGATGCGGGTTCACCCGGCGAACTCGACACAGACTCGAGTTCGGTGCCGGTCATTATTGGCGAAACACTGACGCTGGCCGAAACGCTGCCGGGTAGTAACGCCGGTCTGTATGCCGGGACAATCACCTGCACGGGCGCGGCGGATTCCAATTTGGCCGACGGACTGACCATCGCAACTGGCGAAACTTCGATCATATGCACCTATACAAATGTCAACCGAACGCCGCCGGTTGTCACCAAGTCCAGCGTCCCGGTTTCGGATCCTTTGAACGGCGTTACCAACCCCAAATATATTCCGGGGGGAAGCCTCGATTATAGTATCGTTATAGCCAATCCGGGATCGCCGACCTCGTCCGACACGGTCGCTCTGGTTGATCCATTACCGGGAAATTTGCGCCTTTTCGTCGGTGACGTCTCTGGGTCTGTCGGCACGGGGCCGGTTGTCTTCACCAATGGCGCACCGTCATCGACTTTGAACTACAGTTATGGTGGCCTCGCCAGCTTGACCGATGATGTTGATTTTTCGAACAATGGCGGGGTGACGTGGACCTATGTTCCGACACCCGGCGGCGTGGATGGCTCTGATCCGGCCGTAACAACGCTACGCATACGCCCAAAGGGAACGATGGTTTCGGGCGGCAGTTTTCGGGTGCGGTTTCGGATGGTGCTTAAATAGGCGCATCACACCACGCGCGTTTCATTTTGCCACTGGATAGCCCCGTTCGACATCGTTAGGGCGACCCTATGAGCACGCGCACCGCCTCCGACGCGAACGATCCTGTCATCAACTCGCGCGCCGACCTGATCGACGTTTTTGCGAAAGGCGAAAAGCCCCGCGATGCGTGGCGGATTGGCACCGAGCATGAAAAATTTGTCTATTTCACCGCAGATCACCGCGCGCCCTCGTACGAAGAAAAGGGCGGCATCCACGCCCTGATGATCGGGCTGACCCGCTATGGCTGGAAGCCGGTTTACGAAGGCGAAAACATCATTGCCTTGTCGGGCAGCGATGGCAGCGTCAGCCTCGAACCTGCTGGCCAGTTCGAACTGTCGGGCGCGCCGCTCGAAAACCTGCACCAGACCTGTGCGGAGACCGGCCGTCACCTGACGCAAGTCAAAGAGGTCGGCGAGATGCTCGGCCTCGGGTTCCTGGGGGTCGGTCTCTGGCCCGACAAGCGCCGCGACGAGCTGTCGATCATGCCCAAGGGGCGCTACAAGATCATGCTTGACCATATGCCGCGCGTCGGCACGATGGGCCTCGACATGATGATGCGGACCTGCACCATCCAGACAAACCTCGACTATTCGAGCGAGGCCGACATGGTGAAGAAATTCCGCGTGTCGCTCGCGCTGCAACCGCTCGCTACCGCGCTGTTCGCCAATTCGCCGTTTCTTGAAGGCAAGCCGAACGGCTATCTCAGCTACCGCAGCCATATCTGGACCGACACCGATCCGCACCGCACGGGGATGCTACCCTTCGTGTTCGACGACGGGTTCGGGTATGAACGCTACGCTGATTACATGCTCGACGTGCCGATGTATTTCGTCTTTCGTGACGGCGGCTACGTCGATGCGGCGGGGCTCGATTTCAAGGATTTCCTGAACGGCAACCTCAGCGTCCGGCCGGGCGAAAAGCCGACCAAGGATGACTGGAACGATCACCTCTCGACGGCATTTCCCGAGGTGCGGCTGAAATCATTCCTTGAAATGCGCGGCGCGGACGGCGGGCCATGGAACACGATCTGCGCGCTGCCCGCTTTCTGGGTCGGGCTGCTCTACGACCAGACCGCGCTCGATGCGGCATGGGATCTGGTCAAGCATTGGACCATCGAGGAACAACAGCATCTGCGCGACGACGTCCCGCGCCTCGCGCTCGATGCGCGCGCGCCGGGCGGCCGGCCACTCCATGAAGTTGCGCGCGAAGTCATGAAGATCGCCGATGCGGGTCTCAAGTCGCGGGCACGGCTGAACGGCGCGGGGGACAGCGAACAAAGCTTCCTCAATCCGCTCCACGAAATCGTCGCTACGGGCAAAGTCCCGGCGCAGCGCCTGCTCGACAGCTACTACGGCGAATGGAGCGGCGATCTGTCGCGCATCTACGGCGAGATGAGTTTTTAGGAAGAAGCCCTTTGCAGCTTCAGACACAAGATTTCACCTGACATTCATCATCAGTCGGCGCAAAATGAAAAGAAAACCGGGAGAGGTCGTGTGGTGAAGTCGCGTATCGTCAATGCCAGCGTCGCGTTTGCGCTTATCCTGTCGGGCTGTGGCGGCGGCGATGGCGGGGGCAGCACCGCAACGGCGGTCACACCGACACCCGCACCCGCGCCCACCGGCAATACGTGTTCGTTGATCGACCGCCAGAACTGGGCGTTTGCCCAGCTCAACGAATGGTATCTTTTCCCCGAGACACTGCCTGCCAGCCTCGATCCGGCACCTTTTGCGACTGTGCCCGCTTATATTGACGCCCTGACGGCCACCGCGCGCGGGCAGGGGCGCGACAGGTTTTTCACGCACCTCGTGTCGATTGCCCAAGAGAATGCATTTTTCTCATCGGGATCGAGCGCCGGCTTTGGCTTTCGCATCGCGACTGACACACCGGCGCGCCGCGCCTTCATCATGGAAGCATTCGAAGGGACGGCCGCACTTGGCGCCGGAATTGACCGCGGCGATGAAGTTATCGCGATCGGGGACACGCCGACAAGCTTGCGTACCGTTAGCGACATTATCGCCGCAGAGGGCGCAGCGGGTGTCACGGCGGCATTCGGGCCGTCAACAGCGGGCGTGACACGGACGCTGCGAGTCGCGGGTACGGCAGGCACACGCAACCTGACAATTTCAAAGACAGATTTCACGTTGACCCCGGTTTCGGCGCGCTATGGTACGCAGGTTATCACCGACGGCGCTCTCCGTGTCGGCTATCTCAATCTGCGAACCTTCATCTCCACTGCCGATCCCGCACTGCGCACTGCGTTCGATAGTTTCCGCGCACAGGGCATCACCAGTTTCATTGTCGATTTTCGCTACAACGGCGGCGGGCTGGTCTCGACAGCGGAACTGATGGGTGATTTGCTCGGCGGCAACCGCACAACGTCGGACGTCTATTCGCTGACGACATTCCGCGCGTCGAAATCGAGCCAGAATTCAACCCGCCGGTTCGCACCGGGTTCGCAATCAGTCTCACCGGTTAAGGTCGCTTTCATTGGTACTGGATCGACCGCGTCGGCCAGTGAACTCGTCATCAATTCGTTCATTCCGTATCTGGGTACCAATATGGCGCTGATCGGGACAAATACGTTCGGCAAACCCGTTGGCCAGATCGCGCTCGACCGCAGCCAGTGTGACGACCGGCTGCGGGTTGTGGCGTTCTCGACCCGCAACTCGGCGAATTCCGACAATTACTTCAACGGGCTGGCAAGCACGGTGCCCGTCACTTGCCGCGCGACCGACGATTTCACCCGTCCGCTTGGCAATGCCCAGGAGGCGAGCACCCGCGCGGCGCTCGACTTCCTTCAGGGGCGCAGTTGTACGGCAATTTCGTCAACCGGCCAGACATCGCAGGCATCGCGAAGCGTCAGCTCTGTTCCTCTCGAACTGCTCACCCCGTCCGCGCCGACCCCGGCGCAGCGCGAAGTGCCCGGCGTGTTCTGAGCAAGTTTGCCAAACCGCTTTCCCCTGACGTTGTCAGCGTTTAGGGCCATCTGTGATGAACCGTGCGCTCACCTGCG
>JANNCK010000009.1:0-11365 GCA_031386545.1 Sphingomonadales bacterium | reverse complement strand
CCGCGCCGTGAGCGTCGCCGCCCGTGTCGCCCCTTCGCGGGCATTGTCGAGCAGCTGGTCAGCTTTGTCGGGGTCAGTGCGCAGCCGCCGCTTGGCCAGTTCGATCCCGCCGAGCACGACCGCAAGCATATTGTTGAAGTCATGCGCGATGCCACCGGTCAGCTGACCCAGCGACTCCATTTTTTGGAGCTGACGCACCTGCCCCTCGGCCTTCTCGCGCGACATGACTTCGGTTTTAAGTGCGGCCAATGCGCCCTCGGCATCCCCGCGCGCACGATCCACTTCGCTAAACTGCCGCCGCGCCTGGGCCAGCCACAACAGCGACAACAAAATCACAGCAACCGCGCCCGCAACCAGCCCGACAACCATCATATGAAGCAGATTACGCGATGAATCGGTGAGCAGGGTGGTCTGGGCGACGCCCCACTTGCGCTCGCCTTCGGCAATCGCGCGGATGCGGTCCATCATCACCCTGCCGCGATCCTTCCGGATGATGTCGAGCGCCGCATCGGCGCGGCCAGCGCGGTCAAGCTCGATGGTCTGGCGCAGCTCTTCGAGTTGTCCGGCCAGCAATACACTTAGTTCGCCCGACACGCGCTGGCCGCGTTCACCCTGCAACGACCTCACCAACGCCAAAGCGGGGGCGATCTGGCCGACGCTTGTTTCATAAGGCTCAAGATTTTTGATATCACCAGTCAGCAGATACCCCCGCTGCCCGATTTCGGCTGCCAGTGTGGCATTGACGACATCGGTCACCGAACGCCGGTATTCGGATATGGTGACGATGTTGTCATTATTCGTGGTCAGTCGCGCGACAAGCAACAGGCTACCGATCACCATCAGTCCGAGCAGCGCAAACGATGCAATGATCGGCACGGGAATAAGGCGCGAAGCGGCGAGCGACATCGGCTAATAATCCTTTGACACGCGGACAGCTGCACTTTGCCGCCCAACTGTCGAAATTGTCGAGAGTAAGGAGAGCCAGCGGGTGATGGCAAATTCGATGCGTGTCGCCGAATAGCCCTGCCCGTCGGTAATCAGCTCTACATAAGTGCGGCGCGTGATGTATTTGCCGACGGCAAGCGCCGTCTTGTTACCGACGCTGGCATCGGCAGCCACAAACCGCAGCCGGTCAAGGCCGATGGCCTTGCGCACCGCATTGATCGGGTCGAGGCCGCCTCCGCCGCGCAGCGATGCTACTGCCGAGGCCAGCTGCAGCGCCTCTGGAGCCGACAGGTTCGTGATCGACGTGCCGAACAACAGCCGCGAGAGTAGTTCGTCCTGCGGCAGCGCGGGCACGCTGGTGAAGGCGATCTCCGGCTTCTGGCCGGTCCCCGTCACCGACACGGTGGCGTTGAGCGACTGGATGTTCGCGCTGGCGACTATGTCGAGCACCGGATCAGGCGGAAATGCCCCCTGGAACCGGATGACACCACGGGTCAGTTCAAACCGCTTGCCCGCAAATTCATAACCGCCGCGCACGACATCGGCGCGTCCCAATATGCGCGGTGCATCGAGCGAGCCGGCTATGGTCAGATCGGCGCTCCACTCGCTATCGAGGCCAAGCCCGGTCACGGCCAACTGACTGTCGGCGCGCGCCTTGATGTCGAGCGCCCATAATGTCGGCGCGGCGCGAACCCGCGGCGACCCGAATGGGCGGTTGATCTCGCGCACCTTAAGCGTCGGCACCTGCAACGCGGCATTCGCCTGTCCCAGACGGAATGCGCCGCGATCGATCGTGACATTGCCGCTGATGCGCCCGTCGGGACCGCGCGATACAATCCGCAACGGACCCGTGACCGTTGCGGCAAAATCATCGCGCGCGATCAGCGATGCCTGTTTGGCATCGACGGTCAGATCAATGCCAAACCCGCTTGCGGCGGCCAGATCGAACGCCGCCTTGCCCGACACTGTCCCGCGCCCGGCATTTCCGGTAAAGCTGTCGATAACGAGGCGCGACTGGTCGAACCGTCCGAACGCCTTGAGGCCGGTCAGCACCGTTCCGCTCACCGGACTTTCAACGCGCAAATTCTCGGTACGCAGCGACCCGCGCATGACCGGCTGGTTGATGCTGCCAGTTACATCCGCCCCGATCGCCAGCGGCCCCGACACGTCGAAACTCTCGACCCCGGTCAACCGCCACAACGTATCCGCCGGGCCATTATAGCGGAGCTGCGCGAACAGCGGCGCATTGGAAAGCCGGGTGTAGAGCGCGCCGCCACCCAGCGGCGCAATCCGGGCCTGTGCTTGTCCAATCGTTTTGCCACCCGACACCGCCAGCGCGCGGATCACCAGCCCTTTGCCGTCAAGGATGGCGTTCACCCCGGCATCGACCGGCGTCGAGACCAGCTGCAGTCCGGCGCGCGTCAGGTTACGCACCCGCAAATTCGCGCTGCCGGTCGGTACGCCACTACCGGTCGGCTGGCGAAATGTGATGCGCCCGCTGGCCGTGCCGCCAAGACCAAGATCAGGCTGGACAATATCAAGCACGGTCAGCGGCAAGCGTTCGACCGTCGCATCGAGTTCGGTCGCCGCACCCCCGAACTTGCCCCCCACTGTCGCACTGCCCCCTGCGAAGCTCACGGCCGTCGGCGCTAGCCGCCACGCATCCCCCTCGCGCGTGATGATCGCCGCCGAATTCAGCTTGATCGGACGGCTGTCGACCGTTCCCGCCGCATTCACGACGAAGCGGTTGGGCGCCACATCGACAACCGAGCGAATATCGAAGCCGCGTCCGCGCGATCCGGCAAAATTGGCCCGGACTTGCCCGACGCCATCAATCAGTTTGGCATTGCCCGCCGCCCGCGCCAGTGCAAGCTCACCGTAGCGCAGACCCTGACCGACAAACGTCGCATCGACATCGGTGCCTTTGGGGTCGAGCAGCGCAACCACATCGAGCTGCCCGCGCTGGACGACGATCAACGGCGGCCCGACGAGCTTCACGTCGCGCGCGTTGAGATGCGCCTCGACCCGCTGGATACCGCGTTCGATCCCCAGCACGACGTTCCCGGTCAGGCCGCCGCCCGCAACCACAAGCTGTCCGGCGAGGCCGCCGGTTACCGCGCGCAAATCACCCGTCGCCTTCACGCCCGAGGCGGTCAGCGAGGCAACGCGGATGATGGCCTGTCCGCCGTTTGGCAGCAGGATCGACCCGCTGCCCTTGAACGGCCCGATCATCGATCCGCCGCTCGCGGTCCATTCAAACCCCTGGGCGCTTGGCACCAGCGCGGCACGGACATCCTTGAGCTGCGCCGAGGGCAACGGATTGGCGAGGATCAGATCAATCTTGGGCCGCGCGATATTGCCGTCGAGCCGCAGCCGGACCGGGCCGTATTGCCGCTGTCGCCCGCTGCCCTCGAAAAAGAATGTCCCGTCCAGTCGCCGGTAGCCATTGCCGGTCAGCGAGATCGCCGGTGCCGTCAGTTTGAGGCCCGTAAAACGGATGATCCCGTCGGCCCCGCGTTCAAGCGCGGTATCGATATAGGGTAGACCACCCGCCAGACTGGCGAGGAAACTATTGTCGAGACGGCGCACCCACACTTGCCCCCGCCCGAGAATACGGACGCCCTGCCCGTTCGCACCGGGCACGACTTTCAGCACCGATTTCACATCGACGATGCCGAGGCCGGGGATCAAATAGCGCGCGAGTTGCCCCGACAGGCCGACATCATAACGACCGGTCGCAAGGTCGAGCAGCACCGATACCGTGCCGTTGAGTTTGTCCGACCGCACCTTCAGCCCGTCACCCGTCACCAGTTTCGAGGTGACACGCAGCAGGCCATCGACGCGCAGATTGTTGAGGATGCCGCCCGCAATATCGCCGACGCCGGTTACCCGCCGCGCCGACAGCGACAGGGGAACGATCACGGGCTCGGGCGACAGCTTGCCGCGTCCTGTGACCCGCACATTCTCAAACCCGGTCGCGTCAAAGGCAATTCGTGACGCGGTAATCCTATAGTCGAAATTAGCCGCACCGAATGGCCCGTCGAGCATGACCAGTGCCGCAATATCGCGCCCGGCCATGTTGGGCAGCACTGCCTGTGGCTGGCGCAGGCGCACATCGATTTTCATCGCGTCAAAGCTGCTGCTGGCCAGGTCGATGAACCCGTTCGCGCCGAGCGCCAGCACGGGGGAAGCTAGGCCCACATGCGTATCGAGCCGCCGGTTTTCGAGCATCGCATTGCCGGTGACGCGCATTTCTGGCCCGGTCAGCCGTGCAATCCGGCCCGTTGTTACCAGCGACGGCCGCATCACACCGTTCAGATCATAGCGCCCCGACCGCGCCGTCAGCGCCAACCGGGCGAGTTCGCCGGACCCGGCGCGGGCAATAAGTCCACCCTTCCAGTCCTTCCAGCTGCCATCGCCTTCGATTCGCAGCGACAGCGGCTGCGTCGCGCCCAGCATCCCGCCGATCACGCCCTTTGCCGGGGCATCGACCGCCACCGCCACATCGAACACATTGCGGTCGGGTGCGCTGTCGAGCTTCAGCACCAGCCGGTCGCCACCGCGCGCCGCACCGTTCAGATCGACCAGTGCGCGCCCGTCACGGATGTCCGCCCGTCCGGTGATCCGGGCGACACGCGCGGGTTTCACAATGCCCTCGCCAAACGTCATCCGCTCGATTTTCAGCTCGCCGACCCGAATATCGAATGTCGGCAGGATCGGCTGCGCGGTCTTGCTCGGCACCAGCGCGGGCAGGCGGTCGAGTGTCGCGGCAGGTGACACCAGCCGGTCGATGTCGAGCCGGTTCGACAGCCACGCCATAGGCGACCAGTCGACCGACACCTGTCCCGCCTGAAAAAACTGCCCCTTGCTATCGGACAGCCGCAAATCGCGGATACGCGTCGCGCCATAGATCGACCCCTCGATCCGCCCGACCTTGACGCGCAATCCGCTCGCGGGTCGCATCCCCTCGATCCGGTCCGCAATAAAGCGGTGCCCGACACTGGTATCCGCCAACCAGATCACGGCCAGCGCAGCGAGCACCAGCACCAGCAACAACGCCCCGGCCCAGCGCAGCAACGCCCTCAAAACGCCTGCCCCAGCGAAACCTGAATCGCCAGGCGCGACTCATTGGCGCGGCGTGCGAGCGGTGTCCCGACATCGATACGGATCGGGCCAAAGTTCGAATAATAGCGCAGGCCAACCCCGACACCGATACGCATTGCCGAGAAATCAGGCAGGGCGCCGGTATAGACATTGCCCGCGTCGATGAACGGCACCACGCCGAAATTGCCGCCAAACATCGGCAGGCGCACGCGTGCCTCCAGCGAAAACTCGGCCAGCGAGCGCCCGCCCGTCGGCTGGTTAAGCGCATTGAGCGGCCCGATCAGCTGATAGCCAAAGCCACGCACCGACCCGCCGCCGCCCGCATAAAACAACCGCGACGGCGCAATCGTGCTTTGCGACGCGCCCGCTATCCCACCCAGCCGCGCGCGGCCCGCGATGACCACGCGCTTGCCGACCGGCTGGTAGTAGCTGCCATCAAGCTGGACCTTCACATAGCCAAAGGTCGTCGTCTCCAGCGAGATTTCGGGAGACACCCGCGCCGCCAGCCGGAACCCGCGTGTCGGATCGAGCAAGTCGTTCGACCCGTCATACGACATCGTGACCGGCAGGGCCCCGATATAGAATTTCCGCCGCGTCAGCGCACCGCGCAACGGATCGAGATTGCGCTCGCTTGAATAGAGGATTTCCCCGCCGAAACTATACGACCACGGCTTTTGCCAGATGATTGTCGTCTGGCGCTCGATGCTGCCCGCCAGCACGAAGGTATAGGCGTCATAGGCTGCCTTGTCGTCATGGCTCGCCAGCAATCGCGCGTTCAGAACCTGGTCGCGCCGCTTGAAATTGCCCATGCGGAGGGTCGCGCCCAATAATTGCTCGCGCGTCCCCGCAATACCGCGAAATGTGACCGCCCCCTCGGGCTGAATGAAATTGCGGTGTTGCCAGCTCGCCTCGACGCGAAATCCTTCGCCGGTGCCATAGCCCGCTTCGCCCGCAATCGTGCGGAACGGTGCCGGATCGAGCGTCGTTGCCATATCGACAGTACCCGGTGTGGCCCCCTCGACTGCTGCCACCCGCACCTGCGAGACCAGTCCGGTCGCGATCACCGCGCGGCGGAAATCATCGACCAGATAGCTGTCATACAAATCGCCCGGGTTCCAGCGCGCGATGACTTCGGCATGTTTGGCGTTGAACGGCGGCTTGCCCCCGTCATAGCGGATCGCTCCGAAGTTGCGCTTGCCACCCGGTTCGACATTGAGATCGAGCGTCGCGCCGCGAGTTTCGTGATCGACCACGACATAGGGCTCGCCGACCTTGGCAAAGGGGTAGCCGGTGCGACCGAGTTTTTCGAGCAGTGCCGCCTGTCCCGCGATAACGTCCTCGGCAATGACTGGCTTGGCCGGAGCGATCCCGAATGCTGTTTCAAGCGCGGCTTTTTCACCCGTAGCATCGACGCCCTTCACCTCGACGCCCGTGAATTTGAACTGTTCGCCCGGTGTCACCGACAGCGTGACAGTCACTCGCCCACCCGCCGTCGCCGGCTTGATGTCGGTTAGCACCGTCGCATCATAATAGCCCTCCGACCGCATGATCGCGTCGAGTAATTCGGCATCGTCGCGTGCGCGCCGGTCAATCTGTGCGACATTGGCGGGCTTGCCATCGTTTTGGCGCAACACCGACAAGCCGTCGAACCGCTCGCGGACCTTGGGCAGGTCATCGACCCCGACGAGTTGCACGGCATAGCGCGGCGTTTCGTCAGGTTGCGCGACGGCGGTGTCCGGCGTTGCCTCCAGTGGGTCACGGACATTGAGGTCGGGCCAGTCGACGCCAAGACCGGGGAGCGGCGCAAGCGGGGTTTCGGGGTCGAGATCGCTTATCGGCGGTGCAGGTGCGGAGGTCGCGGGCACAGGCGCAGGCTGTTGTGCCACCGCTGCGCCCGAAACCAGCGCACCGACGGCAAAAATAACATTATACTTCGAACCCGAACCCATAATCGTTCCGCTACCCCCTGACACGCGGACGTGTCACGGCGAAATCGTTTAGTGGCGTGTTTGTTCCGCTTGCGGGTCAACCAGCACAGCAATCAGCCGCTCGATCTGCCGCCAGCGACAGAAATGAATGACGTTTCCGCGCTCGCGGCTGACCTTGGCACGCGCCGCTGCGGCTGCACCCGCATCGTCGCCCAGTTCGGCGATCAAGCGGGCGGCGTCGAGCGCAGAAGCACGGTCGGCAACGAAGGGGTGCTGAATCAAGGATGTCGGCTTTCGCTGGTGAAACCTGTCTATGGCAGGTCGTAGTTGAGGCTTGGCGCACCAAAATGGTGAAGCACTTCTTGACCACAACGCGCAGGCTGCCATGAGCAATGCCATGAAGAATTTTCAATGAGAGAGCGGCACAATCCAGTCTCGGGCGGTTTCGCCATTGGCCTCGGCGCGCTGGCAGGCGGCTTTTGGGGCGTCAATCACGGACAGGCAATTTACGGCCTTGCGTGCGGTATCGGGATCGGTGCGGCAATTGCCCTGCTCGTCTGGCTGGTCGATCGCGCGCGGGGGTAGTTTAGCGATAGCTGGTCCGCGCGACCAAGGTCAGGACCGGCCATTCGCCCGGACCCGTCGCGACCAGCCGCATATTCTGTTCGACATACGCCCGCGCCACTGCCGCCGCCTGCGTATCGAGCAGCCCGGCGAGCAACAATGTGCCGCCCGGTGCAACGCTCGCCGCAACCCACGGGGCCATGTCGATCAACGGCTGGGCCAGTATATTGGCAATGACCAGATCATAGGGCGCGCGCGTCACCAGATCGCGGTGGGTCAGCCCGTCGGCGACGACGAGCTTCAAACCCGTGATCCGGTTCAGCGCTGCGTTCTCGCGGACGACATCGATTGAAACGGGGTCGATGTCCGATGCGGTGAGCCGTGCCGCGGGCCACAACCGCGCCGCCGCGAACGCAAGCAAGCCCGTCCCCGTTCCCAGATCAAGGACATTGCGGAACACCTTGCCCCGGCGCTTCATGCTGTCGAGCACACCCAGACATCCCGATGTTGTCGCATGTTGCCCGGTTCCAAAGGCAAGACCCGCTGGAATGACGAGGTCAACCAGTCCCGCCTGCGGTGCATAATCGGGTGTGCGGACATGGAACCGCCCGACGCTCAGCGGCACGATCCCCGCCTGGCTCAACGTCACCCAATCCTCGTCAGGGAGTGGTTTGGCACGCGGGTCTTTCTCGCGTGCACTCGGCACCAGTGCGGCAATTTTGCACAGCACGTCGCGCGAAGGCTTGCCCTCGAAATAGGCATCGACCTGCCAGCGGTCGGGGCTGGCCGCATCGGGTTCCGACGCGACGATCACCGGCATTGGCTCCAGCCCGGCGAGTTCGGGCAACTCACCACTCATGCGCTCGGCATCGGCACGGTTGCAGGGCAGAGTGAGTTTCCATGTCTCGGTCATGAAGCCGCGCATAGCCGCAGATGCAGGATGCGCCAATTGAGCTTGGCAGAACAGCCGCGACGTGTATTATAATAACAATACACTAAAGGCCGGTGAATGATCTATATTGCCCTTGCCGCTGCAGCGCTTGTGATCCCCGAAGGACCAGCACTGACCGAGACAATCCGCGCACGCGATTCCGAATTCTTCGGCGTCTATTTCGACCGTTGCGAACCCGCCAAGGTTGCTGCCATGACCGCCCCTGATTTCGAAATGTATCATGACCGGGGCGGCGTCGTGGCGCGGACAGCAAAGGATTTTGTCGCTGACTACCGGAAATCGTGCACCGCAAAGCTCAAGCCGGATTCGTGGCGGTCACGCCGCGAATTGCTCGCGGCAAGCCTGAAAGTCTATCCGGTTCCCGGTTTCGGCGCGATTCAGGAAGGCGATCATGTCTTTTACGAGCGAAAGGGGGACGGTCCGGAACAGCGGGCGGGTATCGCCCATTTTGTTCAGCTTTGGGCACTGACGGCGGACGGATGGAAACTCGCGCGGGTCTTCAGCTACGCCCACGCACCCGCTAGCGCCGAAACATCCCCGAAATGACGCGCAGGTCGTAATCGAGAACCGGATGTCGGTTCGGCGGTAGTGCCGCCGGAGCTATTGCCACGCCCGTGACTCCAACCCATTCAACCTCCAGATAGACCGGCGTATGCGGCGGCCAGTCGGCGACCGATACCGCTTCCCCCATAGCCGTCATTCCGAACAGTGCCCGGGCAAAACTCAACGGCACCCGGATGCAGCCATGCGACGCGGGATAGCCGGGCAAATGCCCCGCATGGATCGCAATCCCCGTCCATGTCAGCCGCAGCATGAATGGCATCGGCGCATTGCTGTAGATGTTCGAGCGATGCCAGCGCCGCTTTTGCAGAATTGTGAAGTCGCCGAGCGGCGTGCGATGGCCGGGGCGGCCGGTCGACACCGTCGTGACCGCGACGAGTTCGTTGCCGCGATAGACATAGAGCCGCTGCATCGCGATGCTGACCGCGAGCGTAACCGGTGCCTCGGTCGGGAATCCGGTGCCGGCAAACCCCGGTGTCGGCCGGTCGTCGTCGAGCACGAATTGTCCCGGCCGCATCCTCGCTGCTGCTTCGTCGAGTGCCGGATTGCCGGTCAGCGGTTGCGACGGGGCGGCCGTCGCGACGACGAGCACGAACGCTGCCGATATCTTGTGCCCCAACTTCAACGAACGCGATCCATTGCGCCAGCATTCCATGCAGGCAGGCAAACCGCAATCGGTTGTTAACCATGGCGACGTCCGATTATCGGACGGACGCCGCCTCGCTGGCCAGTCGCGCGTCGAGCGCTATCCGCGCGCGCTCTGCGAGGCGCGCACAGGCCGTGCGATCGCGCAGCGGCGCTTTGCTGCTCAGCCGGTCGAACAGATTGCTCGACGCCGGGTGCGGCGTGATCAGGATGTCGCAGTCGAAGCGCGCGACGCGCGTAAAGGTCGTGCGGTAGGGCGCAACGCGTTCCGGGTGATCGGTAAAGCGGTAGCCTCTAGCCGATACGGCAGACAGGCTGTCGACATAGGCGAACGCGGCGCACTGCTTCCCCTCACAGCTGCGCCACGTCCAGCTGGTGCCGCCGCCGGTGTGGCCGGGAGTCGCGCGTACCGTGATCGCAATCGGGCCGACGCGCAGGACCTGCCCGTCGCGCACGACGCCGTCCACGGCAACCGGGACCATGTCGGGAATGGCACCCGCCTGCGGATCGGCGGTATCCGTCTTGCCGGTTTGGACCACGGCGCGGGCCGGCTGGCGGACCAGCAGGCGTGCGCCGGTGGCGGCCTTCAGCGCTGCAAAGCCCCCCATGTGGTCGAGATGTTCGTGGCTGCCGACGATCAGCCGCACGTCTTTCGGATCGAACCCGAGCGCGCGGATGTTGGCGAGGATCGACGGGGCGGCTTCGGCTGTCGCACCGTCGATCAGGATATGGCCCTTTGGCGACGTGATCAGCAGCACCGCGATGCCGCAGGTGCCGACATAATAGGCGTTGCCGAAGAGGCGCGCGGGGGGCGCAGCATCGCTCCACCCTTCGCGGCCCTTGCAGGACGCGACCAGCGCACGGCCCTGCGCCTTTGCATCGTCCGGCGTTGCAGCAGCGGCCTCCGTGGTCCCGGTCGCAAGGGCGATCGCAAGCGCGGCCATTTTAGCGGACATAGCTGGCTCCATTGATGTCGAGCACCGCCCCCGTCATCGACGGCGGCGCGTTCAGGGCACAGAATGCCGCGACCTCGGCGACCTCATCCGGGTCGGCGACCTTGCCCAGCGGAATATCGCCAAGCAATTTGTCCCCGCCCCGGCTCGCCAGATAATCATCGGCCATGCCGGTCATGGTAAAGCCCGGACAGACGGCAAAGGCATAAATGCCCTGCGCGGCATAGGCGCGCGCAATCGTCTTGGTCATGGCGACCATGCCCGCCTTCGATGCGGCGTAATGCCAGTGCGCGGGACTGTCGCCGCGATGCGCCGCACGGCTGGCGATATTGACGATTCTCAGCGTTTTCGCGGGGGCACCGCCGCCCGCCAGAAAATGCTTTACCGCGAAGCGGCAGAGTTCGGCGCTGGCGGTCAGATTGACCTGCATCGTGCGGTTCCATCCCGCCGACCAGTCGGCATCGGGCAGGTCAATGGGGGTCGCCTCGAAGATACCGGCGTTGTTGACGAGGACATCGACCCTTCCCCCGAACCGGTCGAGCGCCGCCGCCCAGAGTTTCGCGGGCGTGGCGGGGTCGGCAAAGTCACCGTCGGCGCTGCCAGTGGCAAAAACATTGTGGTCGGCAAGGCGCGCCGCAATCGCGGCCCCGATGCCACGGGTGCCGCCGGTGAGAAGGATGTTCATGACCCCTCGTAGCGGCGAAACGCCGTAG
>JANNCK010000003.1:0-2182 GCA_031386545.1 Sphingomonadales bacterium | reverse complement strand
GACCCTTAGCACTTCCCCGCGCGAAGACGAGGCTCTTGCCGCAGGAGCGACTGATTGCGCGGCTCGATGTGCCAGTCGGCGGCACTGTGCTGGAGGTTGGTTGCGGGACCGGCCGCAACCTGATCGCGGTGGCAAAGCGGTATCCAGACGCAAAGCTGTTCGGTCTCGATATCAGCGAGGAGATGCTGACCACTGCCCGCGCCAGCGTCGCGCGCGCTGGGTTGTCGGAACGGATCGTCCTGAAACAGGCCGACGCCACCGATTTCGATGCCGCCGCGCTGTTCGGCGCCGCGACGTTCGACCGCGTTTTCTTCAGCTACACGCTTTCGATGATTCCCGATTGGCAGGCCGCGTTGCGACAGGGCGCAAAGGCGACTAACGGTGTGCTGCATCTGGTCGATTTCGGCCAGTTTGAACACCTGCCCGAGTGGTTCGGCGGGGGCATGAAGGCGTGGCTGGCCAAGTTCGACGTTGAACCCCGTGCGGCACTCCCCGACGCGATCAACCGTATCGGGCCTGAGGCAGGCCTGACGCCGGGATTTGAACCGCTCTATCGCGGCTATGCCTGGAGCGGGAGCCTGACCCGCTAGCCGGTTAGGGACTGACTCTCTGCTCTTTCCCGAGCCAAGTCGAAAAGTCGCTCCTGCGGCAAGAGCCTCGTCTTCGCGCGGGGAAGTGCTAAGGGTCAACCAGCCGATTTTAGCGAGATTTTGTGACTGACTCACCACGACCGCTCCCCCGCATCGCTCTCATTCTCGGCATCGCCGGGCTCGCCCCGCAAGTCTGGGCGCTGGTGACCACGTTCCGCGCGGCTGATCGTTACATCGGCTTGGCCGCGGGATATTTCTACGCCGCGCTGATCTTCAGCTTTCTCGGCGGCCTGTGGTGGGGCGTCGCCGCCAGCCGCAAGGATGCGCCCGAGTGGCTCTATGTTGCCGCCGTTGTGCCGAGCCTGATCGCCTTTGCGACCGGCATTCCGTGGATGACCGGCGCAGAATGGCCGGGGCCGTCGCTGGGCGTGTTGGGAATGGGTATTTTTGCCTCGGTCCTTGTGGACCGGGCCTTGTTCAAACAGGGGTTGATCGACCATAGGGTGCTGCGGCTGCGCTTCGGACTGTCATTCAGCCTCGGCTTGTTGACGTTGCTGCTTGCAACACGATAATCACGTTCTCTAGTTTTCGAAGGAAGTCGTGTGAAGATCATCGTCCTTGCTGTTGCACTGCTCCTCCCCGCTTGCGCCTATGACCAGAACGCCGCGCTTGACCGGTGCCGGACCACGCCGGGCTGTGCGAGCAGCATTCCAGGTAGCGGCCACGGCCCTTCACATCAGTCTGTAATTGAGCCAACGGCCTCAAACTTGCCCAAGCATTAAGCCGCTTTACGCAGCTCCATCCGGCTCCAGATTTCGACGAGTGCGCCGGTGAGTTCGCGCATCATTTCTGCCGTGTGTGCGGGGCCGGGTGTGAACCGCAGACGCTCGGTGCCGCGTGGCACCGTCGGGTAATTGATCGGCTGCACATAGACACCGTATTCGGCGAGCAGGATGTCGCTGATCCGCTTGGCCTTGACCGGATCGCCTACCATCAGCGGCACGATATGCGTTACGGTGTCCATCACCGGCAGCCCTGCATCGGTGAAGAGCGACTTGAGCATCGCGGCACCCGCCTGTTGCGCCTCGCGCTCCCCGTTCGATGCTTTCAAGTGACGCACACTGGCGAGCACGCCTGCGACGAGCACTGGTGACAGGCTGGTCGTGAAGATAAACCCGGGGGCATAGCTGCGGATCACGTCGATGATGTCGCGCGATGCGGCGATATAGCCGCCCATCACGCCAAACGCCTTGCCCAGCGTCCCCTCGATGATCGTCACGCGGTCCGCGACCCCGTCGCGCTCGGTGATGCCGCCGCCGCGCGCGCCATACATGCCGACGGCATGGACTTCGTCGCAATAGGTCAGCGCGTTGTATTTGTCGGCGAGGTCGCACACCGCCGCGATGTCGGCGACGTCGCCGTCCATGGAATACACGCTCTCGAACGCGATCAGCTTGGGCGTGTCGGGGTCTTCTGCGGCGAGCAATTCTTCGAGATGCGCGAGGTCGTTGTGCCGCCACACGCGCTTTTCACAGCCCGAATTCCGGATGCCCGCGATCATGCTGGCGTGGTTCAGTTCATCCGAGAAAATC
>JANNCK010000389.1:0-6535 GCA_031386545.1 Sphingomonadales bacterium | reverse complement strand
GGATAACGGCAACCTCGACAAGGCGCGCCGCCTGTTGTGGCCGGTCAAGCAGAAGTACGGGGCACAGATCAGCTGGGCCGACCTGTTCATTCTGGCAGGCAATGTCGCCATCGAATCGATGGGCGGTCCGGTGTTCGGTTTCGGCGGCGGCCGCGCCGATGTGTTCGAGCCCGAGCGCGACACCTATTGGGGTGCCGAGGAACTGTGGGTCAGCCAAGGCGTCGAGACACGCATCCAGCCCGACAAGCAGATGGACCTCGAAACCCCGCTCGCGGCGATCCAGATGGGGCTGATCTACGTCAATCCCGAAGGGCGCGGCGGCAATATGGACGTGCTGCAGTCGGCGCACGACATGAAGGTCACTTTCGAGCGCATGGCGATGAACCATGAGGAGACCGTGGCACTGACCGCAGGCGGACACGCTTTCGGCAAGGCGCACGGTGCCAAGCCCGCCGACACTTTCGGCCAGCCGCCCGAATCCGAAGGCATGCACATGCAGGGTCTCGGCTGGCTCACCGACAGCGAAGAGATCGGCAAGGGGCATATCACGACGTCGGGTATCGAAGGTGCGTGGACGCCGAACCCGACGCAGTGGGGCAGCGACTATTTCCGTCTGTTGTTCAAATACGACTATGAAATGGTGACGAGCCCGGCAGGCGCGCGCCAATGGCAGCCGGTCAATCCCGACCTCGACGACATGGCCCCCGATGCGCGCGATCCGTCGAAGAAGGTGCCGACGATGATGACAACCGCGGATATGGCGCTGAAGTTCGATCCGGAATTCCGCGCAATTTCAGAGCGGTTCCGCGACGATCAGGCGGCGCTCGACGATGCGTTTGCCCGCGCCTGGTTCAAGCTGTGCCACCGCGATATGGGACCGAAGATCCGCTATCTCGGCCCCGAAGTCCCCGCCGAAGATCTGATCTGGCAGGATCCGGTTCCCGCCGGGAAGGCACCGTCTGACGTCGATGTTGCGGCGTTCAAGTCGGCGGTTTTGGCCAGCGGCCTCAGTGTTGGCGATCTTGTCCGCACGGCATGGGCTTCGGCCTCGACCTATCGCAAGTCCGACCATCGCGGTGGGGCCAATGGCGCGCGGATTGCGCTGGCCCCGCAAAAGGACTGGAAGGTCAACGAGCCGGAGAAGCTGGCGACCGTTCTCGCCAAGCTCAATGCGTTGCGCGGCAGCATGTCGCTGGCCGATGCGATCGTGCTGGCCGGTTCGGCGGCGGTCGAAAAGGCAGCGAAGGACGCGGGCTTCAACGTGGCAGTGCCGTTCACCGGCGGGCGCGGCGATGCGGTGCAGGACTGGACCGATGTCGAGAGCTTCGAGCCGCTTGAGCCCAAAGCCGAGGGTTTCCGCAACTATTTGTCGACCAAGCACAGCGTGAAGACCGAAGAAATGTTGCTCGACCGCGCGGCGCTGCTGGGCCTTTCGGCCCCTGAAATGACGGTGCTGATCGGCGGGCTTCGTGTGCTCGGTGCAACCTACAACGACGCGCCAGAGGGTGTGTTCACGACGCGCAAAGGACAGCTGACGAACGACTTCTTTGTCAATTTGCTCGACATGGACACGGTGTGGAAACTGGTCGACGAGAGCGCCGACGAGGAATTCATCGGCTATCACCGGACGGCTGGCCACGAGACGTGGCGCGCGACGCGGACCGACCTCGTCTTCGGCTCGAACTCGCAACTGCGCGCGACCGCCGAAGTCTATGCCGAAAAGGGCCATGAGGCGAAGTTCGTGAAAGACTTCGTCAAGGCCTGGGTCAAGGTGATGAACGCCGACCGGTTCGACGTGACAGCCAAGCCGCTGTCGGCTAATTGGGCGACGTAAGCGTTGCCGGGGACGGCCAATCGGCTGTCCCCGGTATCACAATTGATCGCGCATGGGCGCTGATCTTCTCGGAGCCGTTCCGAGTCGCCTCAATCTCGCCAGTTCCAATGGTACCCCATTGCAAGGACCAGCGGCATGAAGGTTGCAGTCGCGAACAAGGCGATGGCTAGCCAAGTATCTTTCCATCTGAAGGTGCTGCTCAGCGTAGCGTGCACTCGCTTGCTCACGCGGCGATAGGTAACGTCGAGTTTGCCAAGCGCCTCGCTGGTTTCACGTAAGTGTTGAGCGATGATTGGAAGCTGCTTGAGGGCTTCGCTCTCAATCGCGTAAACTTGGCGAGCAAACCGATTTCTTCGCGATCCCCAATCGCTTGTAAGCTCAGTCACCTTCTGATCGACGGTCGGGCTGAAGGAGGATATAGCGTTCTCAAACAATTTCGGGTCGAACTGTCCGGGGTTAGCATTGTGGATTATCAAGCGTTCCGCCATTGACGCTCCATGCGCTAACCCGTTTTTGATTGTGTTGATTGCTTCCTCATCAAGTGTCCGGTGCCAGTCCGGGTCGAGCTGAACCGAGGCGATTAGCTTCATATCGTTGATCTGCGCGGCGGATGAGCTCAGCGTTTCGATGCGTAGGCGCATCTGGTCGAGAAGCGTTCGGTCTTCGGCATCTGCCCTCGCGGCAGCTTCCGAGTTATCCAATCTGACGTAGGTGTGCTCTGCATAATACTCCCAGCCGAAGTAGGTCATTGCCAGCCAAAGGGCTGCGTAGGCGACCATCGATGGCAAGGTTGCGTCGTCGCCAAGGCCGGGTATCTTTATCCGGGCGGGGTCAGCCGCCGCCAGCACAATGAGCGTTACTGCAGACAGCATGTAGTTTCGACGGGCGCGCACGAAGCTCTCGCCGTGCTTCAGGTATTGCGGCTTCTCACTGCCCACCATCTCCCTCCTCTCAACGCCTCGCCAATCGAATTACTAGCGTAGCGCCGTAAGCTGGCGGTGCAAATTACCCCCTAGCGCGCGCCCGAATCTCTCGCTATGGGCGCGACTTCACACGTGGCCGGGTGGTTTTCCGCCGGGCCTCTGGCGTGTGGGGACGGCCCCGTTCCACGACGCAGATTTGAAACGAAGATGCGGCCCGCCGACGCACATGCGGCGCGCCTGAGAAGGAAGAAAAATGGCGAAGGCAAAATTCGAGCGGACCAAGCCGCACTGCAACATCGGCACCATCGGTCACGTCGATCACGGCAAGACCTCGCTGACGGCAGCGATCACCAAGATTTTGGCTGAGAGCGGCGGCGCGACGTTCACGTCGTACGACAACATCGACAAGGCGCCAGAAGAGCGCGCCCGCGGCATCACGATTTCGACGGCACACGTCGAATATGAAACCGCCGCGCGTCACTATGCACACGTCGATTGCCCGGGCCACGCCGATTATGTGAAGAACATGATCACGGGTGCCGCACAGATGGACGGTGGTATCCTCGTCGTGTCGGCGACCGATGGCCCGATGCCACAGACCCGCGAGCACATCCTGCTGGCGCGGCAAGTTGGCGTTCCCCAGCTCGTCGTGTTCATGAACAAGTGCGATCTGGTCGACGATGCCGAAATCATCGAGCTGGTCGAAATGGAAATCCGCGAGCTCCTGTCGAAGTATGATTTCGACGGCGACAACATTCCCGTCATTCAGGGCTCGGCAACGTGCGCGCTGAACGACACCAACCCGGAGCTGGGTCGTGAAGCCGTGCTCAAGCTGATGGCCGCTGTCGACAGCTGGATCCCGCAGCCTGCACGTCCGCTCGACCTGCCGTTCCTGATGCCAATCGAGGACGTGTTCTCGATCTCGGGTCGCGGTACGGTTGTTACCGGTCGCGTCGAGCAGGGCATCGTCAAGGTTGGCGAAGAAGTTGAAATCGTCGGCCTCAAGGACACCAAGAAGACGGTTTGCACCGGCGTCGAAATGTTCCGCAAGCTGCTCGATCAGGGTCAGGCCGGTGACAACATCGGTGCGCTGATCCGTGGCGTTGGCCGTGAAGAAGTCGAGCGCGGGCAGGTTCTCTGCAAGCCCGGCTCGATCAAGCCGCACACCGAGTTCACTTCGGAAGTTTATGTTCTGTCGAAGGACGAGGGCGGCCGTCACACGCCATTCTTTGCGAACTATCGTCCGCAGTTCTACTTCCGCACGACCGACGTGACCGGCGAAGTTGTCCTCCCCGAGGGCACCGAAATGGTCATGCCCGGCGACAATGTGCAACTGGGCGTCAAGCTCATCGCACCGATCGCCATGGAGCAGGGCCTGCGCTTTTCGATCCGTGAAGGCGGTCGCACCGTCGGTTCAGGGGTTGTCGCTTCGATCACGAAGTAGTAGGTACGAATCAGAGCCGCCCGGTTGTCTTGAAGCAGCCGGGCGGCTCGACTTATTTTGAGGCCTGCGAAAGCAGGCAGGCTCTTTCGCATCGGTGAGATCATGGAAACGCAGAATATCCGTATTCGTCTGAAGGCATTCGACCACCGCGTGCTCGATCAGGCGACCGGCGACATCGCCGACACTGCCAAGCGCACTGGCGCGCTCATCCGTGGTCCGATCCCGTTGCCAACCCGCATCGAGAAGTTCACGGTCAACCGCGGCCCGCACGTCGACAAGAAGTCGCGCGAGCAGTTCGAGGTTCGTACCTATAAGCGGCTGCTCGATATTGTTCAGCCGACGCCGCAAACGGTCGATGCTTTGATGAAGCTCGACCTCGCCGCTGGCGTTGACGTAGAGATTAAGCTGGCCTAGTGGGCTGGCTCCGCGACGGTCACCCCGGTGATTCGTCGCGAGCGAGATAAGGGATACCGCCGGGCTAGCCCGGGCCGCGTCCCCGTCCTCCCCCGCTCACGCAGGGGAAAAGCCCGGACGGGGCACGTTTCGACATTTGGGCAAGCCAAGCGCGCGGGAAGCGATTTTCCGTGCGCCTCTGACACGAGGAGAATGCCGGTGAGAACCGGAGTAATAGCCAAGAAAATGGGGATGACCCGTTTGTTTCAGGACGATGGGCGCCATGTGCCCGTCACGGTTCTGGCACTCGAAAATAATCAGGTAGTGGCGCAAAAGACGGTTGCCCGTGATGGTTATGTTGCGGTCCAGCTCGGTGCCGGCACTGCCAAAGCCAAGAACGTCGCCAAGCCACAGCGTGGCCATTTCAGCAAAGCCGAAGTGGAGCCGAAAGCGCGACTGGTCGAATTTCGCGTATCGGAAGATGCGCTGGTTGATGTCGGCGCGGAAATCGCCGCCGACCATTTCGTCGCGGGCCAGCTCGTCGATGTATCCGGCCACACCCAGGGCAAGGGTTTTCAGGGCGGCATGAAGCGCTGGAACTTCGGCGGTCTGCGGGCCACCCACGGTGTTTCGGTCTCGCACCGTTCGCTCGGTTCGACCGGCCAGCGCCAGGACCCCGGCAAGGTGTTCAAGGGCAAGAAGATGGCCGGTCACATGGGTGACAAGGAGCGCACCCAGCAGAACCTCGAGATCGTATCGACCGACGTCGAGCGCGGCCTGTTGTTCGTCAAGGGTTCGGTTCCCGGCCACAAGGGCACTTGGCTGACGGTCAAGGATTCGGTGAAGGTCGCGCGTCACGCCGATGCGCCGTACCCCGCGAGCATCCGCTCTGCCGCCGCCGCCGAAGCCGCCAATACCAATGACGTTGCCTCCGCTGACACGCCTGCTGAAGACGTGACTGCGGTCGAAGCAACCGACGGCCAGGAGGGCTGATCATGAAGCTCCCGATTTCAACCTTTGAAGGCGCCGGCAAGGCGACCATCGAACTCAACGACGATGTGTTCGGCGTCGAGCCGCGCGCAGACATTCTGCACCGGGTCGTCACCTGGCAGCTCGAAAAGCGTCGTGCGACCGCACGGCCGACCCGCGAGCGTGCCGACGTTGCCCGCACCGGCAAGAAGTTCGGCAACCAGAAGGGTGGCGGTACTGCCCGTCACGGTAACCGTCGCGGCCCGACGTTCATCGGTGGTGGTAAAGCGCACGGTGCGCGTCTGCGTGACTTCAATCCCTCGCTGAACAAGAAAGTTCGCGCGATGGGCCTGAAAATGGCGCTGTCGAGCAAGGCGCGCGAAGGCAAGCTGATCGTTATGGACAGCCTGACCATCGCCGACGGCAAGACCAAGGCGCTGGCAGCGCAGTTTGCCAGCTGGAATGCGACCCGCGCGCTCGTCATCGACGGCGATATGGTCGACACCAGCTTCGCGCTCGCCTCGGCAAATTTGCACATGATCAATGTGCTGCCCGCCGTTGGTGCCAACGTCTATGACATACTGAGGGCTGACACGCTGGTTCTGACCCGCGCGGCCGTCGAAAAGCTGGAGGCACGGTTCAATGGCTAAGGCCCCCGCAGTGAAGGCTGTCGAGTTGCGTCACTATGATGTGGTCGTCGCACCTTACATCACCGAAAAGGCAACGATGGTCAGCGAGCACAACGCGGTTGTGTTCAAAGTCGCCAACTCGGCCACCAAGCCGCAGATCAAGGCAGCCGTCGAAGCCTTGTTCAGCGTGAACGTGCTGAAGGTGAATACCATCGTCCAGAAGGGCAAGACCAAGAAGTGGAAGGGCACGCCCTACACCCGGTCGGACTTCAAAAAAGCCATCGTTCGTCTGGCCGAAGGCCAGTCGATCGACGTGACCACGGGAATTTAAGGCCATGGCACT
>JANNCK010000380.1:0-7262 GCA_031386545.1 Sphingomonadales bacterium | reverse complement strand
CCCAGTTGGCGGTGTAAACGCCGGGTTCACCGCCCAGCGCCTCGACACACAGGCCACTGTCATCGGCGAGCGCGGGCAGGCCCGACAGGTCCGCCGCCGACTGCGCCTTGAGCAGCGCATTGGCGATGAAGGTCGTGCCGGTTTCCTCTGGCTCAGGCAGGTCGAGCGACTTTGCCGACACCGGCTCCATGCCGAAAGGCGCAAGCAGCGCGCGGATTTCGCGGACCTTGCCCTCGTTATGGCTGGCGATGACGAGGGGGCCGGGGGCGAGTTTCTTCATTGGCTTTCCCTTTCTCCCCTCTCCACCTGCGGGAGAGGGAAAGACTTACCGCCCCGTCGCTGCCTTCTGCGCTGCGAAGATTTCGGTGCAGCCAATGCGGGCAAGGCGCAGCAGGCGGAGCAGAGCTTCCTCGTCATAGGTCGCGCCTTCAGCCGTTGCCTGAGCTTCGGCGATGTTACCATCGTCGAGCAGGACGAAATTCGCGTCGGCGTGGGCGTTTGAGTCCTCGATATAATCGAGGTCGAGCACCGGCGTTCCTTCGTAAATGCCACAGCTGATCGCTGCGACCTGTTGCTTGATCGGGTCAGCCGTCAACTTGCCCTCGGCGATCAATTTGTCGACCGCGAGGCGCAGTGCGACCCACCCGCCCGAGATCGACGCGGTGCGGGTGCCGCCGTCGGCCTGAATGACGTCGCAGTCGATCGTGATCTGTCGCTCGCCGAGCAGTTTCATATCGACCACCGCGCGCAGTGAACGCCCGATCAGCCGCTGGATTTCCTGAGTGCGGCCCGATTGCTTGCCCTTGGCCGCTTCACGCGAACTGCGCGTATGGGTCGCGCGGGGCAGCATCCCGTATTCGGCGGTGACCCAGCCCTCGCCCTTGCCACGCAGGAACGGCGGAACGCGTTCCTCGATGCTGGCGGTCACGAGCACGCGGGTATCGCCGAAACTGACGAGCACCGATCCTTCAGCGTGTTTGGTGAAACCGGGTTCGATGCTGATCGTTCGCATCTGGTCGGGGGCGCGGCCGGATGGGCGCATGTGGGGCTGTCCTTCGATGATGAAAGCGGGCATCTAGCCGTCACAACTGGTGTAAACCAGTCCCAATGGGACGGCATTGTTGAGGGGAAGCATGATGAAGATCGTTTCAAACATTATCGGTGTGCTGGCGGTGTTGATGGGCCTTTTGTGGATTGGTCAGGGCGCAGGGCTTGTCCGCGTTATCCCCAGTTTCATGATCGACCAGCAAATCTGGATCATGTGGGGTGTTCTGCTCGCATCGGTAGGTGCCGGAATCCTGCTCTACTCGCGCCGTCATTGAGGCTTATATCTAGCGCATGTCTGCACCTGTTCAGGAACTGACGACGCGCGCCCGCGACGTTTTTCGCGTCGTTGTCGAGACCTATCTCGATTCGGGCGCGCCGGTCGGGTCGCGGACGATCTCGAAACTGTCGGGCCTCAACCTGTCGCCCGCGTCGATCCGCAATGTCATGCAGGATCTGGAGGAGGCAGGGTTGCTCGCGCATCCGCATACATCGGCGGGGCGGATGCCAACCGAGACCGGCCTGCGCCTGTTCGTCGACGGGATGATGCAGGCGAGCGACCCGACTGCAGAGGAGCGCGCCGTTATCGAAGGGCGCTTGGCCACGGCGGGGCCGGTCGAGGAGGCGCTGGCGGCGGCAACCGCGGCGCTCTCTGGCCTTTCGGCGTGCGCGGGCCTCGTGTTGGTGCCGACCCGCGAAGTGCGGGTGCGCCAGTTCGCCTTTGTCGCGCTGACGCCGGGCCAGGCGTTGGCGGTGCTCGTCGGCGATGACGGCTCGATTGAGAATCGCGTGATTGCGCTGCCCGACGGGTTGAGCGCCGATGCCCTGACGGAGGCGTGCAACTACATGTCGGCGCGGCTGGCCGGCCTGACACTGATCGAGGCGCAGGCGCGGATTGCGGTCGAATTGCGCGATGAAAAGGCGGCGCTTGATTCGGCGTCGCGCCAATTGATCGAACGCGGCCTTGCGATCTGGTCACAGGACGGCGCAGCGCGACCGGTGCTGATCGTGCGCGGGGCCGCGAACCTGATCGATGACATCGCGATGGCTGACCTCGACCGTGTTCGTCAATTGCTCGACGAGATCGAGGGGAAAGAGGCGATTGCGTCATTATTGGGATCGGCAAGCAACGCTTCGGCCGCGAAAGTGTTTATCGGTGCCGAGAACAAGCTGTTTGCGCTGTCGGGCTCGTCGGTGATAGCGGCCCCCTATCATGGCCGGGATGGCCGCGTCGTCGGCGTTGTCGGCGTGATCGGCCCGACCCGCTTGAACTATGCCCGTGTCATCCCGATGGTGGATTTCACGGCGCAAACCCTATCACAGAGACTTTGGCGAGAATGACCGAGATGAACGAGAACGACACCGCACAGGATTTGGCTGCCGAGGACGAGATGGTCGCCGAGGGCGCACCGCCCGAACCCAATCCAGAGGCACAATACGCCGCGATCGAGGCCGAACTGGCCGAGACCAAGCAGGCGGTCCTTTATGCTCAGGCCGAGACGCAAAACGTCCGCCGCCGGATGGAAAAGGACGCACAGGATGCGCGCGCCTATGCCGCGACCGCCTTTGCCCGCGATGTGCTGTCGGTCGCTGACAATCTGTCACGGGCGCTGGAGACGATCCCGCAGGAATTGCGCGACGATGACAAGTTCAAGGGGCTGGTCGTGGGTCTAGAGGCGACGGGCCGCGAACTCGACAAGGTGTTCGAACGTAACGGCATCACCCGCATTGTTTCGGTCGGCGAAAAGCTCGACCCGAACAAGCATCAGGCGATGATCGAACTGCCCAGCGATGCGGAGCCGGGCACGATCATCCAGGAAATGCAGGCCGGGTATATGATCCGTGACCGCTTGCTGCGCGCGGCGATGGTCGGGGTGGCGCGGGCAGCCTAAAGTGACGGGTTAAATCAGCCCGTCGCCACCGACGTCCACTTCCCGCACCCGCCGCTTCACCCGCGCCGCCTCCACGAGTTTGCGCAACGTTTCGCGCCGCGCATTCGCATTGTCGACATCGCGGATGACCAGTGGCGCGTCGCGGGTGGTTTCGTCGCTCGAAGTCACTGTGATCGTGCCGATGTTCGCCCATTGATTGATGAGCGTGAAGTCGAGCCGGACATCCTTCACCCGGTAGAGTTCAACCTCGTCGATGCTTTTGACGAAGATCCCGCGCCGCAGGACAAGGCGATCCTCGGTGATCTCATAAGTCGTCGTCAGGTTCTCAATCCATTTGACCAGTACGATGACAAGGCCAACGCCGACGAGGCACAGCAAGAGCGTCACCCAGCCCGCGAGGGTGCCGCGCAGCCAGCCCGATGTCGAAGAACGAAATGTGTCGAGTGGTTGGTCCACAGGGAGTTCCTTCAAGCGAACGGGTAAGGCGGCAGCACGGATAGTTACCCCGATATAGCGCGACGCGCCAAGCGTGACATGTTTGTTTGCAATTTCTTACCCGAAATCGATTGCGTCTTGCGCTGTGCGGTAGATACCTTTGCCCACTACAGGACCGCGCACGGTGCGGTGCCTGAATTGGGGAGGGCATTATGGCGAAAGATTGGGCTGGGGACGTCAAGAAATTCGTTCCCGACGCCGACGACGGCGTGATTGCGGGCATCGTCCGCTATTGCGGCATTGCGCTGCAGAACGTCGATTCGTCGCTGGTGTCCTACACCGACCCGGTCGAGCTGGGCCGTGTCCGCGAGAATTTTTTGAAGAAGAAATTGGGGCTTACCCAGTCGGATGAAGCGCTTGACGGCGCGATTGCCAAGGTTGGCGAGCGGCTGAAGGGCGTCAATTTCAAGCACCGGGTGACGGTTTATTACATGCTGCTCGAACATTTCGGGCTGCTGCATATGTTCGCCAAGGCCGGAACAGCGGCAGCAGAGGTGCCGTCGGCAGGCGGCGCGGCGCTGGGGCTTGTTGCGGGTGCTGGCGCAGCGGTTGCGGCTGGTGCGGCGGCTTCCCTTGATGGCGTGAAGGCTGTTGCCAACGATATTGGTGACGCGGCAACGGCTTCGGTCGATGCCGTTACATCGACGGTTGGCGATGCCGCTGCGGCAACGATGGCGGGTGCGGGAGCAGCTGTTGCGGGTGCCGGGGTAGCCTTTGCCGGCGCAGCGGCGGGGTTGAAATCGGTGGCAGCGGCGCCGCTCGGCATGATGGGCGGTAGTGACCGGGACGAGGGTAGTGCCAAGGGCGGTCTTGGCTGGCTGTGGTGGCTGTTGCTTGCCCTGCTGGCGCTGGCGCTGATCTGGTGGTTTTTCCTGCGCGCAGCACCGGTTGTGACCGCAACAGACACGGCGACCACCACCGAAATGACGGCACCGGCGATGGGGGATGCCAATTCAACCGCGCAGGCCGGAACGGTCGCGATTACCGATGGCGCTGGCATCGTCAGCGAAATGCGCGATGGCAAGCCGGTCGTGAAGGTCTATTTCGATACCGCGAAAGCCGATGTCGTTCCGGCGTTCGGTCCTGCTGCGGTCGTGCTTAAGGCCTATCTCGACAGCCATGCGGGCAGCGGACTTGGCGTCTCGGGCTATAACGACCCGACCGGAAATGCCGCCGCCAATGCCGCACTTTCGATGAAACGTGCTGAGGCGGTCAAGGCGGCGTTGGTCGCGGCGGCCATCCCCGAAACGGCCATCGCATTGGTCAAGCCCGAAGCGGCGACCGATGCGGCAACCACAAACGCAGAGGCGCGCCGCGTCGAGGTGTTTATCAAGTAGCTGGGCCAAAACTAATTTGGTCGAACGGTAAGATCGACCGATATTGGTCAAGCGGGGGCGCGCCGGGAACGGGGCGCCCTTCGCGTATCAAAAAGGCGTGACGGACGATCTCCGCCTGTTGTTCCAGACCGTATTTCGCGAACGGCTGGCCAGGTTTCAGGACATAGCCATAACGGCAGAACGGGTGCCGTTTGAGCGGCAGGAAAACCCCCTGCTGGCGCTGCCACACATGGGTCATTTCGTGGATGAACAGGCCCTGCGCGTCGAGGCCCTGTGCGCAGAAATCATCGCAATAGCTCTGCCCCTTGGGGTGGAACCACATATGACCGTCAGGGGCCATCACCGTGTGGCGCGGCTGGAAAAACGCCAATTTGCGGTTGTGCAACCGCACGGGCGCATAATTGATCGCATCGCCGAACACTGAACGCGCGAGCGCCACTTCGGACGGCGTCAGCGGACGCCCCGCCATCGCTTATTCTGCCGAACCGGCGGCGCGGAGCGGGGCGTAGGCCTGAAGCTGGAGGCCGCTCGCGAACACGAAATCGAGCCGTATCGTCTGGCCGACCTTCATGCCCGGATTGATGTTGAACAGCATGATGTGCTTGCCACCCGGTTCGAACTTCACATCGTTGAGTGCCGGAACCGCGACGCCGCCGTCGAGCGGCTTCATGCTCGCCATTCCGCCAGTCGTCATGCTCTCGTGCATTTCGATGCGGATAACGACGGGCGAGGTAACAGTCAGCAGCCGGTCATCGCTCGGGCCGCCCTTCAGTGTGAAATATCCGACCGACGGTGCCTTTGGATTGGCGGCCATGCGAACGACGGCACCAGCAACGGTCGGTTCGGTCGGCTTGGCGGCGCATCCCGCCAGCGACACAGCCGAAACCACAACCATCAAGCCCAGAGTCCGCATTTTTGATCCTTTTTGTCGGTCGTTCACACCTTAGCTAAGCACCCCTGCTTCTTGCGGCAAGGGAATGGGCACCTATATCGCCCCTTGAGACATTCAACCGGGCTCGGCGCGATCTGCGACGTCCCATCAACAATCAGGGCATGATACGGTTATGGCAAAAGTTATCGGGATCGACCTCGGCACCACGAATTCGTGCGTGTCTGTCATGGAGGGCGGCAAACCCAAGGTTATCGAAAATTCGGAAGGCGCGCGTACCACGCCGTCAATCGTCGCCTTTGCCAAGGACGGCGAGCGCCTGATCGGCCAGCCCGCCAAGCGTCAGGCGGTCACCAACCCCGACAATACGATTTTCGCGGTGAAGCGCCTGATCGGTCGCCGGTTCGACGACCCGATTACCAAGAAGGACACCGAGCTGGTCCCCTACAGCATTGCCAAGGGTCCGAACGGCGACGCGTGGGTCAAGGCCGGTGGCGAGGATTACTCGCCTGCTCAGATCAGCGCATTCATTTTGCAGAAAATGAAGGAAACCGCCGAGAGCTATCTCGGCGAGACTGTCACGCAGGCGGTCGTTACAGTTCCGGCTTATTTCAACGACGCCCAGCGGCAGGCGACCAAGGACGCCGGCAAGATTGCGGGCCTCGATGTGCTACGCATCATCAACGAGCCGACCGCGGCGGCGCTTGCCTATGGGCTGGAGAAGCAAGACGGCAAGACGATTGCGGTTTACGATCTCGGCGGCGGCACGTTCGACATTTCGGTGCTCGAAATCGGTGACGGCGTATTCGAGGTTAAGTCAACGAACGGTGACACTTTCCTTGGCGGCGAAGATTTCGACAACAAGATTGTCGAGTTTCTGGCCGATGCCTTTAAAAAGAAGGAAGGCCTCGACCTCAAGACCGACAAGCTGGCGCTGCAGCGGCTGAAAGAAGCGGGCGAAAAGGCCAAGATCGAGCTGTCGTCATCGGCGACGACCGAAATCAACCTGCCGTTCATCACCGCACGGATGGAGGGTGGCACGACAACGCCGCTTCACCTTGTCGAGACGCTGACGCGTGCAGACCTTGAAAAGCTGGTCGAAAGCCTCATCGCTCGCACGCTTGAGCCGTGCAAAAAGGCGCTGGCCGATGCGGGCCTGACGGCAGACAAGATCGACGAGGTCGTCCTTGTCGGCGGCATGACGCGGATGCCGCGTGTCCGCGAAGTCGTGAAAAATTTCTTTGGCAAGGAGCCGCACACCGGCGTCAATCCTGACGAAGTCGTGGCGATGGGCGCGGCGATTCAAGCGGGCGTGCTGCAGGGCGACGTCAAGGATGTGCTGCTCCTCGACGTGACTCCGCTGTCGCTCGGCATCGAGACCTTGGGCGGTGTTTTCACACGCATGATTGATCGCAACACGACGATCCCGACCAAGAAATCGCAGACCTATTCAACCGCCGACGATAATCAGGGCGCGGTCACGATCCGCGTGTTCCAGGGCGAGCGCGAAATGGCGGCGGTTGAATAGGTCTGCGATTTCTTGGTCGGGATCGTCGTGTTGCGATCAATCATGCGTGTGAAAACACCGCCCAAGGTCTCGATGCC
>JANNCK010000364.1:0-8005 GCA_031386545.1 Sphingomonadales bacterium | reverse complement strand
GAAATTTTCCGGTCGCGTTATTCTTTTCAGTCGAATGGCCTTGCGCTGACGCGCCATAGTTGCCGCTGGGCAGAACTGTGGAGGACTTGCCGGTGAAACTCGAAAACGATCCGCTGGCGGCATTCTGGATGCCCTTCACGGCAAACCGTGCGTTCAAGGCGGCCCCCCGCCTGTTGGCCAGCGCCAAGGACATGCATTATATCGCGAGCGACGGACACACGGTTCTCGACGGCACCGCTGGTCTGTGGTGCGTGAACGCAGGTCATTGTCGCGAGCCGATCGTCGAGGCGATTCGCAAGACTGCCGGCGAACTGGATTTCGGCCCGACGTTCCAGATGAGCCATCCGCTGGCGTTCGAACTCGCCACGCGCGTCGCCGCACTCATGCCCGAAGACCTCAGCCGCATCTTCTTCACCAACTCGGGATCGGAATCGGTCGATACCGCGCTGAAAATCGCGCTCGCCTATCAACGCGCGCGGGGGCAGGGGACGCGAACCCGCCTGATCGGTCGAGAGCGCGGCTATCACGGCACCGGCTTCGGCGGGATTTCGGTGGGCGGTATCGTCAATAACCGCCGCCAGTTCGGAACGCTTTTGACCGGTGTTGATCACCTGCCGCACACTCATTCGGTCGCGCACAACGCCTTCACGCGCGGACAACCGGCGTGGGGCGGGCATCTGGCTGAAGAACTGGAACGCATCGTGGCATTGCACGGGGCCGAGACGATCGCCGCCGTCATCGTCGAGCCGATGGCGGGGTCGACCGGCGTGCTGATCCCGCCGGTCGGCTACCTCGAAAAGCTGCGCGAGATCTGCACGAAACACGGCATCGTCCTGATCTTCGACGAGGTTATCACTGCCTTTGGCCGCATCGGCGGGGCGACTGCGGCGGAAACACTGGGCGTGACGCCCGACATGATTACCATGGCGAAAGGACTTACCAACGCCGCCGTTCCAATGGGCGCGGTCGCCGTCAGCCGGACCATCCACGACACGGTCGTCGAAGGCGGGCCAGACGGGATCGAGCTGTTCCACGGCTACACCTATTCCGGCCATCCGCTCGCGGCCGCCGCAGGGCTGGCAACTCTTGACCTCTACAAGGCTGAGGGCATCTGGGAACACGCCGCCAGTCTGCACGGCTATTGGGAAGACGCCGTCCACAGCCTGAAGGGCAAGCGGCATGTCATCGACATCCGCAACATGGGGATCGTCGCGGGTATCGAACTCGAACCCCGCCCCGGTGCCCCCACCCAGCGGGCGAACGAGCTGTTCATCAAATGCTTCGAAGCAGGGCTGCTCGTCCGCGCCACCAGCGACATCATCGCGCTGTCTCCGCCGCTGACATTGGAAAAAGCGCATATTGATGAGATGGTCGGGAGGATCGGGGAGTTGGTGGGGGAAATTGACTGATTTGTTGGGGGGAGCGGGCTGTCTGCTATTGTGGCGCGATGGGCAAATGCGGACGCTTGCTACGTGTCAAAACCGTTCGGTTTTGACACCGCGACGCAGAGGTCCGCAATAAGTTGAAAAGCGAACACTGGAGCTGCGCTTTACGAAAGCCAGTATGCAATTGCGGAATAGACCGCTTTGGCGATCGAGCGCCAAGGCGCCGTGTCGAAAAGTAGAAACTCCGTGGTTTGCTCGATTACCAACGCTGAGCCGAAAATCAGATAGGCTGAATGGATGCGTCCGAATGCAAGTTTGTCGCGCAGCATGGCAATAGGAACGAGGGTGAGTGGTACGATCACAGCGAGGACTAAGTCCGGGTTCGGAACCCAAGGCATGAAGTGGCGGAACCGGAAAAATGCGGGCCACAACACCGCGATGGTGGCCAGTATCATCATGCGCTTGTGCCAATCCGGGCGCTTCCGGAGCGTGATTGCGAGGGCGACGTAGGCAAGGAAGATCGCCATCGTCATCACCGGGCCCAGCACCGTCGAGATCGCAGTATCGCCTCCTCCCGCGCCGAAATCGCGGCGGGCAGAGTGAAAGCCTATGGCTACACAACTGGCTGCCATCGCCAGCGCCAGTGGAAGTGCAATCAAGCCAATCTTCCGGTGCAGTTTCGGGCGGTGCCACCGTATCAGCGCGGGTTGCGCAAGCATTAGTGCGAGCCAAGCGAAGAACAGGACGCCGTGGATATGAGCTACTGATGGACCGTCGAAACGACCTCGCGCCATGGGTAGGAAGTACGTCGTGCTGAAGCCGGCGAGCGCCGCGGCGACGGCGGACCCCGCCATCGCCAGATAGAAGACCGTACCTCGGTCGCGGCTTAAGATACCTACTACCATTTATCCCGCATCCCCAGGGACAGGATAGGCCGATCGCGATCCAACGCAATGGGTCAACAGTTAGCATAACCTGAGTGTCACAACCGGTCGGTTTTAACACTACCAGGCGACCCACACTTTTTCGCGAGTTGCGGAGTGTCACAAACCCGTGTCGGAACGTCTCCTTTCGAGGAGCGGCAAGAACAAGCTAACGGCCACTTTCTTGTCGAAACCGGCCATGCGACAAACCGGTCCTATTTCGGTTCAAAGCGTGAACAACCGTGGTGTCCTACATCGACAGCGCCTGCTAGCTTGCACGTCGGGCCGCTGCGTCCATTGCTCTTTGAACTGTAGGAAAAACTGCGTCTAACCCGGTGAAGCTAGGGAAGTTAACGTGCGTAAAACGGGCGTTTTCGCGGCGTGAGCCGAGTCGCGCAGATGGCAGAATTAGTGTGTGGCCTTACCGCCTGGCGACAACGAAGATATTCCTGCGAACCGCTTCACCCCGCACGGTCCAGACCGAACTGGTTCAGATACCATTTCTGGAAATTGACCACGCTGCCTTCCTGATCCGAATAACGTCCGGGACGATAGCGGCTCGACATGATCCCCGCCTGATTGTTTTCGGTGATCACTTTGTCCTGCGTGGTGGTCGCATGATAGCCCCAGACCATCTTGTCGATGTCGACCTGATCTTCGGTCGCGCGGCCGTCGACGAGCCAGATCATCTCGACATCGGTGGCGAGCGCGCCGCGCGGCGTAAACTGGAACAGGATGACGAAATGATCGTCGGCGACGATCTGGCTGAACGGGCTGAAGCTCAAATGCATCCGCCCGCCGTCGGCTACAGTGCGCTGGCCCATGAGCGGTGCGGGGGCGGTGCCGTCCTGCGTTTCGGCCGCCCAGCCGTCCTTGTTCATGCGCTGCATCATCAGGCGCAAATGGGTGCTGTCCGGCGCATCATCGATGTTGCCGATCGGACGCCCCAATGCGGCGGCATTGTCTTCCCAGATTTTCACCTTGGGGGCGTAGGCGGCAATGGCATCAGCGGGGCCAGAGCTTGGGCCTGCCCCGACCGCGATGATCGATTCCGCCGCATGCATCGAGCAGAACTCGGGATGCGAGGGGACGCAGTGATAGCATTCGAAGAAATTCTCGACAACGAGCTTCCAGTTGGCGGTCGTCGGGTAGCTGCCCGCGTGCGCGATACGGGCGTCGGCGAGGCCGTGATAATCGAGGATCGGGGCCATGTCGCCGAACGTCGCGTCGAAATCGACCGGCTTGTCCTCGCTCATGTTGACGAAGATCAGGCCGTGGAACACGCGGACGTGACAGGCAAACAGGCCGTTTTCGGCTTTGTCGAAATCCTCGGGCATGAGCCGCGCCGAGATCAGCCGGCCGTCGAGCCCGAAGGTCCAGGCATGATAGGGACAGACAAGGCGCGGCGCATTGCCGCTTTCGGCCTGGCAGATCGTCGACCCGCGATGGCGGCAGACGTTGAAGAATGCGCGGACGCTGTCCGCATTCTCGCGGATCACGATGATCTGCTCCTTGCCGACGCGGAACAGGAAATAATCGCCCTTGTTCGGGATGCGTGAGACATGGCCTGCGAGCAGCCATTTGCGCCCGATCACCTGCGCCATATCGGCATCGAAGACGGCGGCGCTCGTGTAGAACTCCTGATCGAAGCTGTAACCCACGCGTGTGTTCGTCGCGAGGCGGCTCATGAGTTCGGCATGCGACATCAGATTTTGATCCGGGCGTTGGTTGGGTCGAACAGGGGTTTCAGCGAGGCAATGGCAGGGTAACGCACGCCCGCGATTTCGATCTCGTAATCGTCGGCGCAGATTGGCCCGACCACGCCGCCATCGGCTGCGGTCACATAGCCGAGCCCGCATGCCCCGCCGAGTGTATGGGCGTACATGCCCGAACGGATATAGCCTGCAATCCGGTCGCCCTGCCAGATCGGCTCGTTGTGATAGAGCATCGGTTCGGGCGATTTGAGGAGGAACTGGACGAGCTTCTGCTTCAGTCCTTCCTGTTTCTGCCGGAGCAGCGCGTCGCGCCCGATGAAGCCGCCGGGTTTGTCCATCTTAACGGCGAAGCCGAGGCCCGCCTCCAATGGCGTATCCTCATCGGTGATGTCATGGCCCCAGTGGCGGTAGGCCTTTTCCATCCGCAGCGCGTTGAGCGCATGATACCCGCAATGTTTGAGGCCAAACGCCGCGCCCGCTGAGGCAATCTCGTCATAAACGCCGGTCATGAATTCGGTGGGGATATACAGTTCCCAGCCAAGCTCACCGACATAGGTGATCCGCGAGGCGCGGACGATGGCATAGCCGAGTTCTATCTCTTGCGAGGTGGCAAAGGGGAAGGCCTCATGCGATAGGTCATTCGGGCAGATCGACTGCAGCAACGCGCGCGCATTCGGCCCCATGATCGAAATGACGCCCATACCCGATGACACATTGGTCAGCACCGCGTGGGCTCTTTCCGGGGTGTGGCGCTTCAGCCAGTTGAAATCCTTGACCTCGGTTTCCGCCCCTGTGACGATCAGATAGGCGGTATCGGACAAGCGCGTGACGGTCAGATCGGCCTCGATCCCGCCCTTTTCGTTCAGCCATTGGGTATAGACCAGCTTGCCCGGGGCGACATCGACGTCATTGGCGCAGACGCGGTTGAGCACCGCACAGGCATCGCGGCCTTCCAATCTGAATTTGGCGAAGCTCGACTGGTCGAATAACCCTACGCCTTCACGTACGGCCTTGCATTCGGCGGCATTGGCATCGAACCAGTTTTGGCGACCATAGCTATATTCGTATTTCGGCGTGCTGCCGGGTTCGCCGAACCAATTGGGTCGCTCCCAACCGAAAGCTTCACCGTGACATGCACCAGCTGCCGCGACCCGATCATGGATCGCCGAGCGCCGAACACCGCGCGCAGTTTCATATTGCTTGAACGGATAATGCGTCGCGTAAAGCAGGCCGAGGCTTTCGCTCACCCGTTCGCGCAGATATTTGCGGTTGATCTGAAACGGCATGTTGCGGCGGATATCGACGGTCCACAAGTCGGCCGGCGGGATGCCGTCGCGGATCCAATCGGCCACCACCTTGCCAACGCCGCCCGCCGATTGCAGGCCGATGGAATTGAGGCCCGCCGCAACGAAGCAGCCTTTCAGCTCTGCGCTCTCGCCAAGATGATAGCGCACGTCGGGTGTGAAGCTTTCCGGTCCGCAGAAGAATTTCTGGATGCCCGCCTTTTCAAGTGCAGGCACGCGGCGCATCGCGTCCACCAGCACTGGCTCGAAATGCTCGAAGCTCCCGGCGATTTCATCGAAGCTGAAATCCTCGGAAATCCCGTTCATCCCCCAAGGTCGGGCATTGGGTTCGAACGCCCCGACAAGCAACTTGCCCGCGTCATATTTGTAATAGCCACAATAATCATAGTCGCGCAGCACGGGCAGGGTCGAGTCGATCCCCTCCACCCCTTCGAACAGCACATAGTAATGCTCGCACGCATGCAAAGGGGCGACGACGCCGATGCTCGCGGCCAGATCGCGTGTCCACATGCCGCCGCAGATGACGACATAATCGGCGTCTATCGAACCTTCTGCGGTATCAACCCCTGTCACCCGATCACCATTGTGGCGAATTTTTGTGACTTTCGTGTTCTCGAAAATTCGAGCGCCGCCAGTGCGCGCACCCTTGGCCAAGGCCTGCGTGATATCCACCGCATTGGCGTAGCCGTCGCTCGGGATATGGATGCCGCCGACGACATCGTCGACATTAACGATGTTCGCGAGTTCCTTGATCCGTTCGGGCGTTACGACATGCACCGGCAAGTCAAACACCTTGGCCATTGAGGCGCTGCGTTTCAGTTCCTCGAAGCGCTCCATATTGGTCGCCATCGAGATCGAGCCGCACTGCCGGTATCCGGTCGCTTGCCCGGTCTCAGCCTCCAGCCCGCGATAGAGTTCGCCGGTATATTTGGCGAGTTTGGTCATGTTGATCGAGGGGCGCAGTTGCCCGACAAGTCCCGCCGCATGCCAAGTCGTGCCGCTGGTTAGTTGCTTGCGTTCAAGCAATACAACATCGTCCCAGCCAATCTTGGTCAGATGATAAGCAATCGAGCAGCCAATCACGCCGCCGCCGATAATGACGACCTTGGCTTTTTTGGGGAGTCCCACCACCGATTCAGACCTTCATCTTGGCATTGTCAGGATCATAAGCGGGGTGTCCGAGCACCGTGCCGATGCGCCGTTCGCCTTGCAGCATGATGTCAAAGCGCGATCCCGGCACGGCATTTTCAATCGGCACACAGGCGAAGAACAGGCTCTTGCCCACGCGGTGGCCATAGCCGCCAGAGGTAGTCAGGCCGATGCAGATGTCGCCGATCAGGCACGGCTCCGCGCCGCGCACATCGACGTTTGCCGCGTCGGCCTCGCCGTACACAATCCGGAAGCGATCCGGTGCATCAAGCGTTGCCTGTTTGCCGACGAAATCCTCTTTCTTGAAATTGATGAAGCGCGGCATGTCCGCCTCGATCATCGTCAGTTCGTTGGTGAGTTCGGACCCCCACGCCTTGTAACCCTTTTCCATCCGCATACTGTTGGCCGCGTAAAGCCCGTAATTGACGATGCCGAACTCCTGCCCGGTTTCCCACACTGCGTCATAGAGCGCGGCCAGATCAGCCATTGCTGGATGCAATTCCCAGCCCAGTTCTCCGGCATAGGACACGCGGAGTGCGCGCATCTTGATGCCTGCAATCATGACCTCCTGACCACTCAACCAGCGGAAGCCTTCGTTGCTGAGGTCGGCATTCGTAAGTTTCGCCAGCACATCGCGGGAGCGCGGGCCGTTCATCACCAACACGCCCAAGTCCATCGTTAGGTTACGGATCGTCACGTCCTCGTCCGGCAATTTGCTCTGGATCAGCAAATCCCAGTCGCGCTGTTCGGCGGCGGCGGCGGACAGGCAGTAGAAATGATCGTCGGCAAAGCGCGTTACGGTCATTTCGCCATAAATGCGGCCTTGCACGGACAGCGGATGGACAAGGCCAATCCCGCCCAATTTCTTGGGCATACGGTTGGCGCAAATCCGGTTGAGGAACGCCTCCGCGTCCGGCCCGGTCACATCATATTTGGCAAAGCCTGAAAGATCGAGCACGCCAACGCGGTCGGCCACCGCCTTCACTTCAGCCGCGACGGCATCAAAACTGTTGGTGCGTTGATATCCGCCCACTTCCGCTGCACAATCGAGCGCGAAATACTTCGGCCGTTCCCACCCGTAAGTCTCGCCAAACACCGCACCCGTTGCTTTGAGCGGCTCATACAGCGCACTCATCTTCTGCGGGCGGCCATCAGGCTCTTCTTCGCCGGGAAGCCTTGTGGTGAAGGTCATCCTGTAATCGAGGAACACCTTGTCGCGGCTATATTGCTCGTCGGCATAAGGGCCGTACCGGCGCGGATCGAACTCGGTCATGTTGATGTCTGCGTCGCCGTAAACCATCCACTGCGCGAGGTATTTGCCCGAGCCGCCACCCTGCGCGATGCCGAAGGATGTGCCGCAGCAATGCCAGAAATTCTTGAGGCCCGTCGCTGGTCCAAGCAACGGCCCGCCATCGGGCGTATGCGGGATTGCGCCGTTGACGAACCGCCGCAGACCGACTTCCCCGAAAATCGGCATCCGCTCTATTGCGCGTTCAAGCCAGGGGGCGATCCGCTCCAGATCCTCCGGA
>JANNCK010000337.1:0-9784 GCA_031386545.1 Sphingomonadales bacterium | reverse complement strand
GGATATGATGACCGCCTATGTCACGCTGTCGGGGACGGGACGGCTGGTGAAGCGGACATGGGCGCGGGCAGGATTGCGGCTCAATGGCTGAGGTGGTCTCGCGCCGGATGGTTGTTGCCGGATTGGTTGGTATTACCGCTTGCCCGTCTGTTCTGCTCGCCAGACCAACACCGCGTACGGCGCAGCTGATCGCGGCGGCGCGACGGCAGATCGGCGTGACACTGTCTTACGATCCAGCCTATTCGCGCCTCGACTTTCCCGGCGGCGATGTCGTGCGGGCAAAAGGGGTTTGCACCGATGTCGTCATCCGCGCCTATCGCGACGCGTTCGCACTCGATCTGCAGGCGCTGGTCAATGCCGATATGCGCCGCGCGTTTGGTGCCTACCCACGCCGCTGGGGATTACGGACCACTGACCGCAACATCGACCACCGGCGCGTGCCCAACTTGCAGACATTTCTGAAACGGTCCGGCGCGTCGCTGCCGGTCGGCGATTGGCAGCCGGGTGATATATTCACGAGTATTATCAATGGATCGTTGCCCCATATCGGCATTGTGTCCGACCAGCGCGCGGCGCGTGGCCATCCGCTTGTCATCCATAATATCGGCGGCGGCACGCGCGAGGAAGACGCGTTGTTCGGGCACCGCCTGACCGGCCGTTTCAGGTGGCAGCTATAGGCGATTGCGGGCAACGGCGCGCTGGCCTATGCGGCGTTGCAGCAGGAGGTTCGCTCGCCCATGAACAAGATCTACCCCGATGCCGCTGCCGCGCTTGATGGCCTTCTCCGCGACGGCATGATGATTTGTTGCGGGGGGTTTGGCCTTTCGGGGATGCCCGAACGGTTGATCGACGCGCTTGAGGCGTCAGGGGCAAAAGACCTGACCATCGCCAGCAACAATGCGGGGATCGACGGGATTGGGCTGGGCAAGCTGCTCCGCTCGCGGCAAGTCAAGAAGATGATCTCTTCCTATGTCGGCGAGAACAAGGAGTTCGAGCGGCAATATCTGGCGGGCGAGCTTGAGGTCGAGTTCTGTCCGCAGGGGACGCTGGCTGAGCGGTGCCGCGCGGGCGGCGCGGGGATACCGGGCTTCTATACCAAAACCGGGGTTGGTACGCTGGTTGCCGAGGGCAAGGAAGTGAAGTCGTTCGACGGTGAAGACTTTATCCTCGAACGCGGCATCCGCGCCGATCTGTCGATCATCAAGGGGTGGAAGGCCGATGAAAGTGGCAATCTGATCTTCCGCAAGACCGCGCGCAATTTCAACCAGCCAATGGCGACCGCAAGCCTGATGACGGTCGCCGAAGTCGAGGAAATCGTGCCGGTCGGCTCGCTCGATCCCGACGCGATCCATGTGCCTGGCATCTATATCAAGCGCCTGATCTGCGGCGCACCCTATGACAAACGTATCGAGTTTAGAACTGTCCGCGAACGGGAGGCTGTGTGATGAAAAAACGCTGGATTGGGCGGTGGATCGTCTCGGTGAGCGCGCTCCACACGGTCTTTGGTGCAATCGTGTTCGGCGCAGACCTCGGGCAAATGGCGCAGGCGGGCTTTTGGGATAGCATCGGCGCGGACGCGCGGGCCGGGGTAGTGGCGTGGTTCATGCTGTCCGGCTTTTTCATGGCTGCGCTCGGCCTTGCTGTCGATGCGCTCGAAGGTTCGGCACATCACGGAAATCTACGCGTCACAGGCATAGTGATCTTGCTGACGACGATAGTCGGCATTGTGTTAATGCCAGCATCTGGATTTTGGCTGCTGCTGCCGCCGGCCGTTGCACTGCTCTGGCCGAAGAAATTGCTGTTGGCGCGGGAGGCGGCGTGACACCGTCGGGTAATGTGTGGCTTCTGACAGCCGGTGGGCTTAGCGTCGCTGCGGCGCTGCTTCACCTCGGCTGCATTGTCGGCGGCGGCCCGTGGTATCGCGCGCTCGGTGCCGGAGAACCGATCGCGCGGGCTGCCGAGCGCGGGGCGATGATGCCGCATGTGATGGCTTTGATCATCGCAATCGTGCTGTTCACATGGGCGGCCTATGCATTCTCGGCAGCGGGATTGATTGCCCGCTTGCCGTTGATGCGAACGGCACTCGTCGCGATCAGTGCTGTGCTGCTCTTTCGGGGTCTCGGCGTGCCATTGATGCAGGTGTGGCGACCCGATCTGTCGCAGGGATTTATCTACACAACCGCCGCGATCTGCATTGCCTTCGGCGCGATTTTTCTGATCGGCACGCTGAAGGCGTGGCCCGTTCTTTCTGCGAAAGGTTCTTTCTGATGGCCTGGACCCGCGACGAAATGGCGGCACGCGCGGCGAAGGAATTGCAGGACGGATTTTATGTGAACCTCGGCATCGGCATCCCCACCTTGGTGGCGAATAATATCCCGGCGGGCATGACCGTCACGCTGCAATCCGAGAACGGGATGCTCGGCATCGGGCCGTTTCCCTATGACGAGGATGTCGATCCCGACCTCATCAACGCGGGCAAGCAGACGATCAGCGAGCTTCCGTCATCGAGCTATTTCGGGTCCGAACAATCTTTCGCGATGATCCGCGGCGGGCACATCGACCTGACGGTGCTTGGCGCGATGGAGGTCGCGGAGAACGGCGACATCGCCAACTGGATGATCCCGGGCAAGATGATCAAGGGCATGGGCGGCGCGATGGATCTGGTCGCGGGCGTAAAGCGCATCATCGTGGTGATGGAACATACGTCAAAGAACGGCGACCCGAAGTTCATCCCGGCGTGCACCCTGCCGCTGACCGGGCGCAATGTCGTCGATATGGTCATCACGGATCTGGCGGTGTTCCAGCGGCCCGACCACGCGTCACCGTTCAAGCTGATCGAGATGGCTCCCGGCGTAATGGCGGACGAGGTGGCAGCGAAAACAACCGCCCATTTCATCAGCTGATGGCATCCCTGCTAGCTTCGCATTTTTCTAGGCGGGCATTGCTCGGCGCGGCGGCGGTTTTGCCCGGCATTTCGATGGCAGGAGCGCCAGCCCGTTCAAGGCTCGTGCTGTTGGGAACAGCGGGCGGGCCGACACCGAAACCCAACCGCGCGGCCCCTGCGCAGGCCATTGTTGTCCGCGACTCGGTCTATATCATTGACTGTGGCAATGGCACCGCACGGCAGATTGTTTTGGCCGGATTGAAGCCGGGTGCGATCCGGAGCGTCTTTTTGACCCACCACCATTCGGATCACAATGCCGATTATGGCAACTTGTTGCTGCTTGCCTGGGCGGGAACCCTGTCGACCCCGGTCGATACGTTCGGGCCCCCGCCGATCAAACGGATGACCCGGCAATTCCTCGCCCTGAACGATTATGACATCAAGACAAGGATCGCGGACGAGGGCCGCCCGCCGCTCGGCCCTCTCATCAGGCCGCATGAAATTACCGCAGCCGGAGTGATCTATACTGATGCCAATGTCAGGGTGACGGCGGCTCTGGTCAACCACCCGCCGGTCGTGCCTTCATTTGCTTTCCGGTTCGATTGCCCTGATCGGTCGATCGTTTTTTCCGGCGATACCGCTCCATCACCCAATCTGGTCGCACTGGCGCGCGGGGCAGATGTATTGGTCCATGAAGTGATGCATTTGCCTTCAATCGATGCCCTTCTTGCATCCGAAACCAATGCGCCGCGACTGCGTGAACATCTGCTTGCTAGCCACAGCACAACCGAACAGGTCGGCCGGATTGCCACGCAAGCCGGTGTCAAGACGCTGGTCCTGTCACATTTCGTGCCCGGTGGTTATCCCTTCGTTGCCGATGAAATATGGGCTGACGCCGTGCGCCCGTTTTTCTCCGGAACTATAATTGTCGGCAAGGATTTGATGGAACTCTGATCTCATGACCTACACGCTCATCACCGCTAATCGAAATTATTCGAGCTGGAGCTTGCGGTCATGGGTGTTGATGACGGTGCTCGGCATTCCGTTTGTTGACCGGGTCGAAGAATTCAAAGCGACTGTGAACGCCGATTTCGCGGTGTTTTCTCCGACTGCCAAAGTGCCGGTCCTGATCGACGGCGCGCGCACGGTGCACGACTCGCTGGCGATCACGATGTATCTGGCCGAACGGCACGATGGGGTGTGGCCCGTCGATCCCGATGCAAGGGCGTGGGCGCAGTGCGCGGTGGCGGAGATGCACAGCGGCTTTGGTGCGCTGCGTAACGATTGTACGATGAATGTCGGGGTACGGGTGCGACCTAAACCGATGTCGGATGCGCTGCGTGCCGATGTCGCCCGGATCGGGGCGCTCTTTGCCGAGGGGCTCGATCGTTTCGGCGGGCCATGGCTTGCGGGTGCCACTTTTTCTGCGGTCGATGCCTTCTTTGCGCCCGTTGCCTACCGGGTGCGGACCTACGGCCTTGATGTCGGGGCGGGGCAGGCTTGGGTCGATCATGTGATCGCCCATCCGGCGCTGCAGCGATGGGAGACAGAAGCACTTGCCGAGACATGGCGCGAGGCAGCGCACGAGGCCGAGCTTCACGCTTGCGGCGATGTGATTGCCGACTATCGCGTCGCTTGAAGGCTCCAAACCAACGACTCACCGAAAAAGCGACATGGTTGTTTGCATTTACGCTTGCCCTGTCCGCAAACACCTGATTCAATTGATTAACGGGTTTGGGCTAGGGTCACTGAATGGCAGGTAACCGGTATGTTCGGGGGGCGGCGCTGACCGCTATTGCAGGGATCGGCGCGACGTTCGCTGCTTTCGGTCATGCGACAGTGCCGGGCGCCGTGCAGGCCTACCGCACTTGGGGCCAGCCCACGACAGCCTTTATCCCGCCGAGCGTCGATACACGGTTTCGCGGACGCATTGATTACCGCGACTTCGATAGCCGCGTTGCCGGGATCATGGCCGAACCGTCGATGGTCGGATTGTCGGTTGCCGTTATCGAAGACGGCCGGATCAGCTTTGCCAAGGGTTATGGCACGACGCAGGCGGTCGGCGGACTGCCGGTCGATAACCGCACTGTGTTTCGCTGGGCCTCGCTGTCGAAGGGGGTCGCCGCGACGATGATCGGCGAGCTTGCCGCCGAGGGCAAAGTGTCGCTTGACGCGCCGGTATCGGCCTATGCCACCACTCTACGCTTGCCGATGGGTGGCGAGACGCGCGCAACGGTCGATGATCTGCTCTCGCACCGGCTTGGCATCACCCGCAACGCGCTTGATAACAAGCTGGAGGCGGGGATGGACCCGCGCATTTTGCGTCCCCAACTTGCCGCTCTAAAGGCAGTGTGCGCGCCGGGGGCCTGTCACGCCTATCAGAATGTCGCGTTCGATGCGTCGGCAGAGATCGTCCAGAATCTGACTGGAAGAACCTATCAATCCGCCGTGCAACAGCGTCTGTTCGGGCCGCTGGGCATGGTCGATGCGAGCGTCAGCCGCGCGGGCCTTGTTGCATCGAAAAGCTGGGCCAAGCCGCACGTCGGACGGCGCACGGTAACCGTGAATGACAATTATTACCGCGTGCCAGCGGCAGGCGGAGTGAACTCGTCGATCCTTGATCTGGCGCGCTGGATGCAGGCGCAGATGGGGGCCGCGCCCGAAGTGGTGCCTAACCGTGTCCTTGATGTCATTCACGCACCGCGCATTTACACCGACCGGCGGCGGGGTACCTTCAATCAAGCGATGGGATCGTCGCAATATGCGCTAGGCTGGCGAGATTATAATTACCTCGGTCACCGGCTGATCGGACATCAGGGCGCCGTCATGGGCTACCGCGCGACCGTGTTGTTCGATCCGGTCAAGCGTTCGGGCATTGCGATGTTGTGGAATTCACAGTCGAGCCGCCCGGTTGCGCTCCAGCTCGAACTGCTTGACCGGCTTTACGGTTTCCAGCGCCGCGACTGGCTGGGGTTGGACAAGGCACAGTCTGCGCCATTGTCCGCGCAAACAGTGACGACACCGCTGGAGGATTAGCGGAGGAATTTAGCTTTCGCGGAGGCCGTGTTAGGTGATGCCGATGAACCGCAAACTTCGCCTCGCCGCTCTTGTTTTCGTGCCGATCCTCCTGGGAGCCTCGGCTGTTGCCTATACGGCGGGTCCGGGCACGCTGGACGTGATTGATCGATTCACACCGGGTGAAGGCGGTTCCGAAGTCGCGGCAGATGTCGGCTTTGGCGCGCATGGGCAAAAGCTCGACGTGTGGCGCAGCGGCCCGGCCAAGCCCGGCGGCGCTCCGGTCATTGTCTTTTTCCATGGCGGTGGCTGGGTAAAGGGGACACGCGGGGAATATGGCTGGGCCGCCCGCGCCTATGCGTCGAAGGGGTTTGTCGTGGTCGTTCCCGATTACCGCAAAGTGCCGCAGGTACGCTTTCCGGGGTTTGTCGAGGATGGTGCGGATGCGGTGCGCTGGACCAAGGATAATATCGCGCGTTTTGGCGGCGATCCCGGGCGGATTGCGGTCGCGGGGCATTCGGCGGGCGCACACACCGTGGCGATGCTGGCGCTCGATCCGCAATGGCTGGCCAAAGCAGGCGCACCGGGTGCGGTCAAAGCGGCGGTCGGCCTGTCGGGACCGTATGATTTCTATCCCTTTACCGGACGCTCCGTTGCAGCGATGGGCGGCTGGCCGCGCCCGCAGGAGACCCAGCCGCTGGCATATGCCCGCACGGATGCGCCGCCGATGATGCTGGTGACGGGAACGATGGACACGACCGTCCGCCCCAAGAATGCGCGCAATCTGGCCGCAAAGCTGAACGCCGTCGGCGCGATAGTCGAGAAAAAGGAATATGCGGAGCAGGGGCATGAGGACATCGCCATGGCGCTGTCGCTGCCGTTTCGCGGCAAGGCACCGGTACTTGACGACAGCACGGCCTTCCTGAACGCGCATCTTGGCAAAACAGCGTACTGACTTTCCCTTGAGATGTCTGCGTGGCATGGTTCGTCTATGACACCACCGCGCTGGCATCTACGTTTCGAAGGTTATCGAGCAGCACTTGCCCGGCTTGCCGAGGCGATGGCGCGACGGTCGGAATTGACCAGTCTCGAACGGGCCGGGGCGATCCAGCGGTTCGAGGGCGCGTGGGAACAAGCATGGAAATCGATGCGTGACTATATGCGGACGGCTGGTGTCCGCATCGAAACGCCGACCGTCGCCAATGTCATCCGCGCGGCCTTTGAAGTAGAGTTGATCGATGACGGCGACGCATGGATCGCCGCGATGCAGGATCGCAACGAGACTTCGCACGAATATGACGAAGCCGCGGCGGCGCGCGTGTTCGCGATGATCGGCGATACATATCTGTCGATGCTGACTGAGCTCGAAGTGCGCCTCCTTCGCGAGATTGATCGTGGCAATTGAGCTGACTGCGCCTCAGCGCAGGGCAATCGCCAAGGCACTGGCCCCATTTGCCGATGCAGTGGAGGCCGTGGCTGTGTATGGATCGCGCGCCACCGGCATGGCGCGGCTCGGTTCCGATGTCGATTTGGTCTTTTACGGCGATGCCTCGCCTAGACGGATCAGGGCCGCACTCGACGAGAGCGACTTAAGCATTTTCGCCGACGTCGTCCGGTATGACGAGATCCAGAACCCGCAGCTTCGCGCTGAAATCGACCGCGATGCCCTCCCGCTTTTTACGCGCGCCGACCTGACTGCCTTTGCACGCAGAGACGCATCGCGCTAACGCGCGGCATGGCCAGCAGACCGCGCACGCTTTACGAAAAAATCTGGGACGACCATGTTGTCGAACGGCGTCCTGACGGGACGTGCCTGATTTATATTGACCGGCATCTCGTCCACGAAGTGACCAGCCCGCAGGCGTTTGAGGGGTTGCGGCGCGAGGGACGCAGCGTGCGGCGGCCCGACCTGACCCTCGCCGTGCCCGACCATAATCTGCCGACGACCCCGCGTGTCGGGGCGGACGGCAAGCGGCTGCCGATCGCCGACCCCGAAAGCGCGCAACAGCTTGCCGCGCTGGAGATGAATGTTGCGGCGTTCGGTGTGCCCTATATTGATGCGACGGCGGCGCGGCAGGGGATCGTGCATGTCGTCGGGCCGGAGCAGGGGTTTACGCTGCCCGGGACGACGCTCGTCTGCGGCGACAGTCACACCGCGGCGCACGGCGGGCTGGGGTCGCTGGCGTTCGGCATCGGGACCAGCGAAGTCGAGCATGTTTTGGCGACGCAAACGCTACAGCTGAAGCAAGCCAAGACGATGGAAATCCGCGTCGATGGCACGCTGGGGTTCGGGGTCAGCGCGAAGGACTTGGTGCTCGCTATTGTCGGGCGCATCGGGGCTGCGGGCGGCACCGGCTACGTCATCGAATACACCGGTGCAGCGATCCGGAATTTAAGCATCGAGGGGCGGATCACCGTCGCCAACATGTCAATCGAGGGCGGCGCGCGGTCCGGCCTGATCGCACCCGACGAGACGACCTTTGCTTATCTCAAGGGTCGCCCGATGGCCCCGCAGGGCGCGGACTGGGACGCGGCAATTGCCTATTGGCGGACGCTGCCGAGCGATGCGGGCGCGGTGTATGACAAGACGGTCGTACTGAACGCCGCCGACATCGGCCCGAACGTAACATGGGGCACCAGCCCCGAGGACGTCGTCGCGATCACCGGCATTGTGCCCGATCCGATGAGCTTTGCCGATCCGGGCAAGCAGGAGGCCGCTGCAAAGTCGCTCGCCTATATGGGCCTGACGCCGGGTATGCGGATGGCGGATGTGGCGGTCGAGAACATTTTCATCGGTAGCTGCACGAACAGCCGCATCGAAGACCTGCGCGCCGCCGCCGCTGTCTTGAAAGGGCGTCACAAGGCAGCAGGCGTGAAATGGGCCATCGTTGTCCCCGGCTCTGGCCTTGTGAAAGCACAGGCCGAAGCCGAAGGCCTCGACCGCATTTTCACTGACGCGGGCCTCGAATGGCGCGAACCCGGCTGCTCGGCGTGCCTCGGCATGAACCCCGACAAAGTCCCCAGCGGCGAACGCTGTGCGAGCACAAGCAACCGTAATTTCGTCGGTCGGCAGGGTCCGGGTGCGCGAACGCATCTGCTCAGCCCCGCAATGGCGGCAGCGGCGGCGGTGACGGGGCGGCTGACCGATGTGCGGGAGTTGATGGGGTGATGGGCGGGTGTCATTGCGGGACGGTCAAAATCTCGCTCCGGACCAAGCCGGATTATGTAAACGACTGCAATTGCTCGCTGTGTGCTAGCGCCGGAGCCCTATGGGGTTATTTTGCGCTCTCGGATGTTTCGATCAATGGCGAGACGCAAGGTTATGCGCGCGCGGATCGCAATCAACCCGGGGTCACCATATACTTTTGCAGGAAATGCGGAGCAACGACTCATTGGTCGCCCCTGCCAAATATCCCGCAGACCGTAATGGGAGTTAACATGCGATTGTTCGATCCTTGTGAACTGACCGGTGTCGAATTGCGCTTCCCGAACGGACGCGATTGGGACGGCGAGTCGGCCTATGGTTATGTCCGAGATCATCTGACGTGCGGCAAGTCCTAAACCCACTCCAACTGCACCCGCCGCCCCGCAATCGCCGCCGCCCTTTGCAAAGTCTCTATCGTCACATTCCCGTCGTTCGGGTCGAGCACGCGGTTGATCTGCGTTCGGCTGGTGTGCCTCGGCACCGCGAGGCCGCTTTTCGTGATCTTGCGTTCGCGCATCGCCGAACGCCGCATCGCCTTTGAGGAAGCTGTCGAGCGTCGATCCGCGATGTTTGTTGATACTCATGTGTCACGCCAAACGTGTCTCTGCATTGACGTCGGCATAACGACGCTGTAGTTTTGGTCAATATTTCGGTCAAACAGGTCATAATCCCATGGACGC
>JANNCK010000320.1:0-1628 GCA_031386545.1 Sphingomonadales bacterium | reverse complement strand
TCGAGCAGCGCCAGCCGGTGCATCCCCGGCCCCGCCAGCACCTGTGGCCGCGCGTCGGCATCGCCCAGATCGCGACGGTCGAGGACGAGGCGATGCCCCGCAACCGCGCCGGTCACCGCAATACCCATCCGCTGGCGGTCGAAGGGAATATCGGGGTCGAGCGCGAAAACGCTGCCCGACACCGGGTTCACGATGCGCGGGCGGCGCGACGCGGCAGGGGCAGCGACCTGTTGCGATTGCGCGGTGCCGGTCAGGAACCAGTCTGTACGCGGTGGCTCGATGCCGCTGGCAAAGGTCACGCGGCGCGTCTCTATGCCCGTCGGACGCGGCGGCGCTTTGCCGGGCGCACCCCGGTGCAGCGCCATCATCACATCGCGCCACACGGGCGCAGCGCCGCTGGTGCCCGAAACGGCTTTCATGCTGTCGCCTTCGAGATTGCCGACCCAGACGGCCACGGTGAAACGGTCGGTGTACCCCACACACCAATTGTCGCGCATCGCCTTCGACGTACCGGTTTTTACAGCTGCCCAGAACGGCAGGCGGAGCGCGCTATCGACACCGAAAGTCGTTGATCGCGCCGAGGCGTCGGACAGGATGTCGCCGGTCATCCACGCCGCCTGCGGTGACAGGACTTGCCTTGCCTCATCCCGACTTCCCTGAGCTTGTCGAAGGGCCACCCCTTCCTCGCGCCTTGCCGTTCCGGCAACAGAGTGGGGCTTCGACAAGCTCAGCCAAGTCGGTTTCTGGTCGGTGTCGCGCAATCGTAACGGCGCAAACCACCCGCCATTTGCCAGACTCCGATAGGCGTTGGCCTGTTCGAGCAAGGTGACTTCCGCCGACCCCAGCGCCAACGAGAACCCGTAATATTGCCCGTCCTCGACCAGCCCCTTGTAGCCGGTGTCCCACAAGCGGTTGCGAAATGCCTCGACCCCGCCGACCAGCAAGGTCCGCACGGCAGGGACGTTGAGCGACCCGGCGAGTGCCGTCCGCACACTCACCGGACCCTTGAAGCTGCGGTCGTAATTCTGCGGGACATAGAGGCCGGATGCGGTGTCGAGCTGAACCGGTGAATCGTCGAGAATCGACGCCGGGGTCAGCCAGCCTTTTTCGATCACCTGTGCATAGAGGAACGGCTTGAGCGTCGATCCGGCTTGCCGATACGCGTTCGCGCCATCGACCTGTGCCGCCGTCGAGCCCAACCCCACACCGCCGACATAGGCCAACACATCGCCGGTCGCATTATCGACCACCACCACTGCGCCGTCACGCGCGCGGCCCGGGCCGAGGCCCTGTAACTGGCGGCTGAGCGCCATCGTCGCGACGCGCTGAATGTTGGCGTCGAGGGTGGTGGTGACACGCAGGCCGGGCTTGTCGAGCAACCGAGCGGCAAGGTGGGAGGCAAGTCCGGGGTCGAGGGCGCGGGCGCGTTCGGACGACAATGCTGTCGCAGTGACGATGACGACCGGGGCACAGTCGGCGCGCGCGCCGATGCGACAAGCGCGTGCTGCAACTTGGGACACACTCGCGCGCGGATCGGGAAGCAATGCGGCGACGATCAGCGCATCGGTCCTAGTTAGTTCGGACGCTGGCTTGCCGAACATCGCCTGTGCCGCCGCACCGATCCCCTG
>JANNCK010000294.1:0-12502 GCA_031386545.1 Sphingomonadales bacterium | reverse complement strand
CGGTGGTGACGAACTCGCCGGGCAGGAACGGACGCGGCTTGGCAAAGAACCCGCCGAGTGCGTGCATCGGGTGGCGGGCGATGGTTCCGGCGAGCTTCGCGCCTGTCCACATGCGCGCCGCCTGCCAGTCGAATAACTCGTCATCGCTCTGCGGCATCGCCGGTTCGTCCACAACCGTTAGGCCGGTTCGAGCAAGAAAGGCATCTCGAAGGTCAAACGCGACGAGATATTTTCTACCATCGCTTGCGCTGAGGAGTTCGTAGGTGACGCTTAGACCATAAGCCAAGGCCTGGTTCACGGGGATCGTCCACGGCGTCGTCGTCCAGATCACCGCGTGCGCGCCGAGCAGTTCGGGGATCGGCGACTCCATAATCTCGAACGCCACATCAATCTGTGTCGAGACGATGTCCTCATATTCGACCTCGGCCTCGGCCAGCGCGGTCTTTTCGACCGGCGACCACATCACCGGCTTTGCGCCGCGATAAAGCTGGCCGCGTTCCGCGAACTTCATCAGCTCCGACACAATCGTCGCCTCGGCGTCGAAATCCATCGTCAGATAGGGGTGGTCCCAGTCGGCATTGATGCCCAACCGCTTGAGCTGTTCGCGCTGCGTATCGACCCAGCCTTGCGCGTACGCCCGGCACTCGGCGCGGAACTCGGGCGCGGGCACCTCGTCCTTGTTCAGCTTTTTCTTGCGATACGCCTCCTCGACTTTCCATTCGATGGGCAGGCCGTGGCAGTCCCAGCCGGGAACATAGGGCGCGTCCTTGCCCAGCAGATTCTGCGTCCGGCACACCATGTCCTTCAGGTTATGGTTGAGCGCATGGCCGATGTGCATGTCGCCATTGGCATAGGGCGGACCGTCGTGGAGGATGAACTTCTCGCGCCCCTTACGCGCGGCGCGAAGCTGCTGGTACGCCCCCTCGGCCTGCCAGCGCGCCAAAATGCCCGGCTCCTTTTGCGGCAGGCCTGCCTTCATGGGGAAATCGGTCTTCGGCAGGAAGACGGTGTCGCGGTAATCGCGGGTGGGCGTGGGAGCGTCGGTCATGTTGTGGCGCGACTAGCGGGTTTACCCGCTTTTTCAAACAACGACGCTCGCGGCGGGAGCAGATGGTTCACCCTAAGCACCTAAAAATTCACGCGCGCGGTGTTTTAGGTGCTTTAGGGTGACACAGTTCTGCTCGGTGGCCTGCGGCGCAGCGCAATGTTCAGGGCGCAAGAATCGCTTTCGCCTGCGCGCAATCGCGGTCCATTTGTGCGGTCAGGGCGTGGAGACTGTCGAACTTGGCCTCGGGCCGGATGAAGCTGTGCAGCTCGACCTCGATCTCCTGCCCGTACAAGTCGCCTGAAAAATCGAAGAAATAGGGTTCCAGCAATTCCTTGGGCGGATCGAACGTCGGACGCACGCCGAGATTCGCCGCGCCACCCAGCACGCGACCATCGCTCAACCGCCCGCGCACCGCGTAAATCCCGTAACGCGGGCGCAGATAATCGGCCATGTCGATGTTTGCGGTCGGAAAACCGATGGTCCGCCCCACCTTGTCGCCGTGCTGCACAACGCCCTGAATCGCATAAGGCCGCGTCATCAGGCGCGTCGCGGTAACGCAATCGCCCGCCTGTAATGCGTCACGGATGCGGCTCGACGAGATGGTCTCGCCCCCCTCATCCACCGGTCCCACGGTTTCGACGGTCAGGCCGTGCGCATTGCCGGTCTCGGCGAGCACGCGCGTGTTGCCGCCGCGCCCTTTGCCGAAAGTGAAATCCTCGCCGGTGACAACCCCCGCCGCGCCCAGCCGCGCGATCAGGCGGTCGATAACATAATTCTCGGCACTCACCGCTGCCAGTTCGGCGTCAAAACGGAACACCAGCATCGCATCGGCCCCCGCCCCGGCAAACAGCCGCTGGCGCTGGTCGAGGCTGGTCAGGCGGAACGGCGGCACATCGGGTTTGAAATAGCGCACCGGATGCGGATCAAAGGTCGCGACAATCGCCGGACGGCCCTGCGCCCGGGCCAGCGCCACCGCGCGGCCGACGACCGCCTGATGCCCGAGATGGAATCCGTCGAAATTGCCCAGCGCCACAATGCCGCCGCGCAATGCCCCGTCGACCGTCTCGTCCCCGCCAATACGCATCATACGCGCCGCCTATAAACAAAGCGGGGCCGCGACAATGGTCGCAGCCCCGCAAGTTCACGCATCGGAGGGAGCTGATGCGCGGAGCGTTCAGGCTTTCGCCTTCGCATTGCACTTGGCGAGCGCGGCATCGTCGAACGTGTTGGTCCCGACGGTGAAGCTTTCGAGCTTGCCGAATTTCTTGGCGGTCTGCTCGCAAACAATGCCGGGACGCGAGGTCGCCTTCGACGTGGTGCATCCCGCAGCGCCGCAATTCCACAGCGTTTCACCAATGACGACGTTGTTGGCAACGGTCATTTTGGCCATTGGTACGGCGCGGTAGGTCGGCGTCTGGGCCGAAGCGGGGAGTGAAACGCCGAGCGTGAGAGCAGCGGCAGCGAGCGAAATCAGAGTGTTGGAATGGAACATGGGGAGGTCCTTTCTTTTCCAGTTGCGAATTACTACTTAGTCCGATAAGTTTTAAGTTGCAACAAGAAACTGTTGCGGCAGTGCAATATTTTTTCCGTGTTGTGCAACAGGCAAAATAAGTTAGGTTTCAGAGCAGGATGGGACATCTCAAAGAAAATCTTCGCGAACTCGCTGACTGCGCGCTTCCGGCTGCGCTGGAGGCGATGGGCGAGCGCTGGTCATTCCTGATCCTGCGCGCGGCGTTCAACGGCCTGCACCATTTCGAGGAATTCCAGTCGACGCTCGGGATTGCCCGTAACATTCTGGCGAACCGGCTCGGGCGGCTGGTCGATCACGGCATCTTGTCGCGTGAGGCGATGGCCGAGGACCGGCGCAAGGTTGAATACCGGCTGACGCAAAAGGGGGTCGAACTGCTGCCCGCAATGCTGGCGCTGCGCCAATGGGGCGAAAAATGGGAATCAGGCGCGCCATCGACGCCGATCCTCGTCGACCTGCGCGACCAGCAACCGATTCGCAAAGTCGATATTTTGTCGCACGACGGACGGGTGCTGAACGTCCACGACCTGTGCTGGGTCCACGCCGAAGATGTGAAACCGCTGGAGGCGGTGAAGCTGAAAGCCGTCGCTTAGGCGCAAGCGCGGGCACGGATTAGCGGCGCTAATCCGCCCACGCGCCAGCCCGGACGGCGGCGATTAGCCGACCGACGACGTGGCTTTGCCACGGCGGGATTTCACAAAAATTGTAATCGACCCGGCAAAGCCGTGCCGTCGTCGGTCCTCGCTGTAGCGAGGCCGTCCGGACGGGCGCGTCTCGTAAATAGCTCCGCTATTTACGTGCGCTTACCCGTCGTAATCCGCGCCCAAATTCTGATTCCGTGGCGGTGCCGCAGCCGTCAAGCGTAGTGCCTCTGCCGACTGGCTCAGCGAGCCCATTTCATCGACGGCATCGTCATCATCGACCTGAACCTTTTGCATGTTGCCGATCAGCGCTTCCATCAGCTCGACCGGCACCACTGTTTCCTCAGCGATTTCGCGCAGGGCGACGACCGGATTTTTATCGCGGTCGCGGTCGATGGTGAGCTCCGCGCCACCCGAAATTTGCCGCGCACGCATCGACGCGAGCAGGACGAGATCGAAACGGTTGGGAATCTTGTCGACGCAATCTTCGACTGTGACGCGCGCCATCGGCTGAAATCCTCGGGTATAGGTGATGCAGGAAAGGGCGTGCGCCTAACAGCGACACGCGCGAAACGCAACCTTGTCAGGTGGCGCGCCAGCGCCGACACCGCGTGCATGACCATCCGCCACATTGTCGACGGCAATACCCTGACCGTGCTGACGCGCGGCGAGGAGCGACTGAGCGCCCTTATTGCGCTGATCGAGGGGGCGCGCACGTCATTGCGCCTGCTCTACTACATCTTCGCCCATGATTCGGCAGGAATGCGGGTGCGCGAAGCGATAATCGATGCCGCGAACCGCGGTGTCGCGGTCCGGCTGATCGTGGATGGATTCGGCAGCGACACGACGGGGGATGATAGCTTCCTCGCCCCGCTTAAGGAGGCAGGCGTTGAAGTGTACGCCTTCATCCCCCGATTCGGGCGGCGGTATCTGCTGCGCAACCACCAGAAACTGGTGCTTGCCGACGAGAGGCGCGCACTGGTCGGCGGTTTTAATATCGCAGATGCCTATTTCTCGGATTGTGATTCGGGGGGCGGCGAGACGGCATGGCGCGATCTCGGACTCAAGATCGACGGCCCTGCGGCAGATCATCTGACCGGTTATTTCGACGCGCTGTTCGAATGGACCCAAACACCAAAGGCCAAGATGCGCGATCTGCGCCGGGCGCTGGGCCAGTGGAGCAACCCCGCTGGCCCGGTGCGCTGGCTGCACGGTGGCCCGGTGCGCCGCCTGTCGCCGTGGTTGCGGGCGATGCGTAGTGATTTGCTACGCGCGACCGACGTGGCGCTGGTTGCCGCGTATTTCGCGCCAACGCCGCGCTTTACCCGCCTGATCGACCGCGTTGCCCGGCGCGGGCGCGCCCGCGTGCTGACCGCGGGCAAAACCGACAATGCGGCAACGATTGGCGCGGCGCGCTTCACCTTTCCCGGACTGTTGCGAAAGGGCAGCCGCATCTTCGAATATGCGCCGTGCCGCCTGCACACCAAACTCTATGTCATCGATAACGCCGTCCACATCGGCAGCGCCAATTTTGATCCGCGCAGCCTGTTTCTCAACCTGGAGATCATGTTGCGAATCGAGGATGCCGGTTTTGCCGGGGCGATGCGCACCTATATCGACGGGGAAATCGCCGTATCGCGCGAACGTTGCCTCGATGAGTTCAGCGGAATCGCCAGCCTTGGCGAGCGGCTCCACAATGCGTTCTGCTATTTCCTCGTTGCGGTCCTCGACCCCAGTGTCACGCGGCGTTTTCATATCGGTATCGACTAAGCCGTTACGCTGCGCCTATCGGTAACCTATGAAATTCCTTTCCACCCCAAGAAAGCCTGCCACGCGAAAAATCGAGCGCGATTTCGCGCTGTTGTTTATGGTCATGCTGGTCATTGGTGCGGGCAATACCGCGCTACAATCGGTGATGCCGGCCATTGGTCGGTCGCTGAAAATCCCCGACAGTGTCATTGCCGTCGCCTTTTCGGTGTCGGCGCTGGTCTGGGTGATCGCTGCACCAATGTGGGCGCGTAAATCCGACCAGACCGGACGGCGACGAATGGTGTTGATCGGGCTCGCTGGTTTTTCGGTTTCTGTGCTGCTCTGTGCGTTGTTCCTGACCGCCGGAATTCAGGGCTGGATCGGGCCAATGGCAACAATCGCTGCGTTCGTCGGGGCGCGGGTGATCTACGGCTATTTCGGGGCGGCGGCACCTCCGGCTGCCCAAGCAATTCTGGCATCACGGACGACGCGTGCCGAACGGACGAAGGCATTGACGTTGCTGTCCTCCGCTTTTGGACTGGGCACGATCCTTGGACCGGCGCTCGCCCCATTCTTTGTCCTACCGGTCGTCGGCCTTGCCGGACCCGCTTACTTCTTTGCCATTGGCGGCTTTGCCGTGCTTGCGGCCACTTGGGCCATGCTGCCCAAGGACACGCCGGGCAGCCACGCACGCGGGGCCGCGACGAGCTATCCCTCGATCGGCGGCAATTTGACCGGCGCTAGTGTCACTGCTGCGGTGTCCGAACCGTCGGCAACCGGGCTGAAGCTGACCGACGAGCGGATTTGGCCATGGATGCTCGTCGGCCTTGTGATGGGCCATGCCCAGGCGATGGCCGGACAGGCAATGGGGTTCCTCGTGCTCGACCGACTCGGCGGCGATTTGATGCAGGGACAACAAGCCGTCGGCCTTGTGCTGATGACCGGGGCCTTTGCGGCGCTGCTGGTCCAGTGGGGACTAATCCCGCTGCTCGACATGAAGCCGCGCGCGCTGGTAATTGTCGGGCTGGCACTTGGCGCAGCTGGCTGCCTGATGGTCAGCGCCGCAACTACTCTATACGGCCTTGCCGTTGCCTTCGCGATCGCTTGCGCAGGTTTCGGCTTTGCCCGACCCGGTTATACTGCGGGGTCGTCGCTGGCGGTAGGGCCGGAATTGCAAGGGGCAGTCGCAGGCCGCGTGACCTCGGTGAACGGCGCGTCATTCGTTCTCGGGCCATCGATCGGCGTGGGACTCTATGAAATCTGGCGACCGCTGCCCTATTTGGCCGCTGCGGTCATGTCGGTCGGGCTGCTGTGCTATGCAGTCGTGCGGCTGCAAAAGCAGGACGTATAAAAAAGGGGCCGGTCGTTGCCGACCGGCCCTTGAAAGTTTTTTGGGAGAGGATGCCTGAAAGGCCTAATCTATGTGCAGTGCAGCATAATTCTCCGCAAGTGCGAAAAGAATAATCGAGATTGCATCGATTGCATCTTGCAACCAAGACTGAGGTAAGGCTGAGTACGCAATGATGCGCTGCGGCATAGTTCGCAGTTTTTGACGATTGGGGACTAGGACGATGCGGCGTCTGCCATCGCTGTCGGGAGTCGAGGCATTTGTTGCCGTCGCGCGTACCGGATCGGTCAAGGCCGCAGCCGAAGAGTTATCGCTTTCGTCACCTGCGCTGAGCCGCCGCCTGCAGTCGCTCGAACGCTTTATCGGCAAGCCCTTGTTCGAACGGCGGCACCATGCTCTGGCAATGAATGCCGACGGCGACCGGCTACTGGCCCTTGTCGCACCCGCGATTGACCAATTATCCGATGCCATCGAGACAATTGCCGGCAATGGCGGGATCATGCGGCTGCGACTGGGTGTCCTGCCGCTATTTGCCTCCCAGCAATTAATGCCGCGCTTGCCAGAGTTGCGTGTGGCGCACCCTGCCCTGCATCTCGATATTGACACCGGCGGCCATGCAACTGCGCGTCTGGGCGACGGCATCGATGCCGCGATCGTGCTGGCTCGCGAGATCGACCAGGCGCTCTATGCGCGCCGCCTCGACCGTAACGAGGTATTTGCGATTGGCGCGACGACACTCACTGTCGGCGGGAAGCCGGTCACCGACCCGGCACAATTAGCCGGTCTGACTATTTTTCTGCACCGCGATATGCCCGATACATATGAGGAATGGCGCAAAGTAGTCGGTCTTAAAGACATCGAACCCGCCGCGGTCGATTTGTTCGATTCAGGTCAGTTGATGCTCGATGCCGCCGCACAAGGGCTGGGCGTCGCCTTTATGCACGGCAGTCATTTGTCGAGCTCACAGGACGACCGCCTGACACGCTTGTTCGATGTCGAAGTCGAGAGCCCGTACAGCTATTGGTTCGTTTGCCGCCCGCGCGCACTGGACACGCGCCCGGTGAAGCTGTTCCACGACTGGCTGGTCGGGGCGATGGCAGCATAAGGGTGTATCCCCTCTCCCGTCGGGAGAGGGGAAATTCGCTTAGGCGACCACCGCTTTCACGATCTTGCCCGGGTTCCGCGGCGGCTCGCCCTTGGGCAGCGCGTCAACGGCATCCATGCCCGAGGTGACTTCGCCCCAAACGGTATATTGGCCATCGAGGAATGTCGCATCGTCGAGGCAGATGAAGAACTGGCTGTTTGCCGTATTCGGTTGGTTGGTGCGCGCCATCGAGCACACGCCTCGCTTGTGCGATTCGCGGCTGAATTCGGCCTTCAGATCGGGCAGCTTGGAACCGCTCATACCGGTGCCAGTCGGATCGCCGCCCTGCGCCATAAAGCCGGGAATCACGCGGTGAAACACGACACCGTCGTAAAACCCCTCGTTCGCAAGCTCGGTAATCCGCGCGACATGGCCAGGGGCCAGGTCAGGGCGCAGCTTGATCGTCACGTCGCCCGTATCGAGCGTAAGAGTCAGGGTATCGGCCATTCATAGTCCTTTCAAAATTTGCCCGCGCCTTACGCAGCCTTGGCTAATCCTGCCAGCCCATATTCGGCGGCGACGAGTGCATAGCTGCGGACGCGGGCGGCGTGGTCGGGCAGGATGTTGACCAGCATCATCTCGTCGGCGCCGTAAAGTGCGGCCACCTCGTCGAGCTGGGCACGCACTTCGCCGGGGCTGCCCAGCGCCCGGCGACGGCGATGCGATGGCGCTGGCTGCATTGCCGCCCACGCCTCGGCACGCTCGACCGAGGGCACTGCAATCAGCTCGCCGCGTAGCAAATGCGCGAACATCATTTGCGACGGCAGCGCCAGCCGCTCCGCCTCGGCACGGGTCGGCGCGGCAATCGTCCAGGTCGCAACCATGACATGCGGGGCAGTGATGCGGCCGGGCCTGAACCGCGTGCGATAAAGATCGGCGAGCGGCACCCCGTCCGAATTGATGAAATCGGCAATGCAATAGGGCAGCCCCGCCTCCCCCGCCCAGATCGCCGAATCGGACGAACTGCCGAGCAGCCAGACTTCCGGTGTTCCACCGCCCGTCGGCAAATTATCCTGCAACCCCGCGAACGGGTGATCGACCGGCATTGTCCCGTCGAGATACGCAATCGTCTCGGCAAGATTATTGGGGAAATCATCGACCAGCATCCGCCGCGAGCGATCGCGCTGCAGCGCAAAGGCGGTGCGCTGGTCACTGCCCGGCGCACGGCCCAGCCCCAGGTCAATGCGTCTAGGCGCGAGCGCCGACAGCAGCGCGAACGTCTCCGCCACCTTGAATGGCGAATAATGCGGCAGCATGATGCCCCCCGAGCCGACCCTGATCCGTGACGTGGCGAGCGCAACGGGACCGATCAGCGCCTCGGGCGCGGCCCCGGCCAAGCCCGGCGATGCGTGATGTTCAGCCAGCCAGTAACGGTGATAGCCTAACGCATCGCACTGCCGCGCGAGATCGAGCGTATTGGCGAGCGCATCGGCAGCGGTGCTGCCCTCGGCAATCGGCGTCTGATCGAGTACGGAGAGGCGGTAGGTCATGCCCTAAACGTAGCGAGTCACACCTTGATTACGACCCCAGCCTTGACCTTCGCGTGAAAAGTCGGGACGGGCCTACTGTCCTGACACCATAACGGCGCGCGAGGAGGGGCAAGCAATGAGCCAAGCCGATCTGCGCCCCGATACGCGCCCCGAACACCATAGCGACGCCGCGCCGGAAACGCGGATGGATGCCGACGACCGGCTGCGGCCCGATTTCGTCCGCGAGGTTATTGCCCGCGACGATGAAGGCGATGACGAGGGCGCGCGCCGCCTCGTTTCGCCGCTCCACCCCGCCGATCTTGCCGATCTGTTCGAGCTTGCGCCCGGGGACCGGCGCGGCGCGATGGCGGCGGCACTGGGCGATCTGCTCGACGGAGACGTGCTTGCCGAGATGAACGATCACGTCCGCGAGGGCATGATCGACGCGCTCGACGCGGCACAGGTGGCTGAAATTGCGTCCGAACTCGACACTGACGACGCCGTCGCGATCATCGAGGATATGGACGACGCCGATCAGGCCGCCGTTCTGCGTGCACTCGATCCCGACGACCGCGCCGCGATCGAAGCCGCGCTATCCTATCCCGAGGAATCCGCCGGTCGCCTGATGCAGCGCGAGCTGATCGCGGTGCCCGAACATTGGTCGGTTGGCCAGGTCATCGACTATCTGCGCGACAACGCCGACCTGACGACTGACTTCTGGGAAATCTTTGTCGTCGATCCCACGCACAAGCCCATCGGCACTTGCCAGCTGTCGTGGATATTGCGGACACCGCGCACCATTGCCGTCGCCGATGTGATGAAGCGCGAGCAGACGCTGATCCCGGTCGATATGGATCAGGAAGAGGTTGCGCTGCGCTTCCAGAAATACGCACTGATTTCTGCCGCCGTCACCGACACTGACGGGCGGCTGGCGGGTATGATTACCGTCGATGACATCGTCCATGTCATCCAGCAGGAGGCCGGCGAGGACATATTGCGCCTGTCGGGTGCGGGCGACGGCGACATCAACCAGCCGATCCTGTTGACGGTGCGGACGCGGCTGACGTGGCTGGTCGTCAATCTCGGCACAGCTATTCTCGCGGCCTCGGTGGTCGGATTGTTTCAGGGCGAGATTGCGCGCTTTGCCCTGCTTGCCGTGCTGATGCCGATTGTGTCGGGGATGGGTGGCAATGCCGGGACACAGACGCTGGCCGTGGTCGTTCGCGCACTCGCGACCAACCAGTTGACCAGTTCGAATACACGCCGGATGATCCTGCGCGAATTCCGCATTGCGCTGGCAAACGGGATGACCTTGGGGGTGATGATCGGGACAGCCGTCGGCGTTATCTTTGATAATCCGACGCTCGGACTCGTCATCGGTTCGGCAATGGTCATCAACAATCTTGTCGCGGGGCTTTCGGGTATCCTCGTGCCGCTGACGCTCGAAAAATTCAAAGTCGATCCGGCGGTTTCATCAGCAGTGTTCGTGACGATGATGACCGATGTGATGGGGTTTTTCAGCTTTCTGGGGCTCGCCGCATTCGCCGGGCTGGCGGGCTGACATGCTCCATCTGACGAAAGTCGCGTTTGGCGCGACGAGTATCGACCAAGTGCTGGGCTGGTGGGCCAACCGGGGTGCAGAGGCGCGGCTGACGACCCGCTACAAGCCCAAACGCGCCGACGAGCTGGTCGGCGGGTCGCTGTTCTGGATATTGAAACATCAACTGATCGCACGCACCGAAATTCGCGGCTTTGAAGAGGCGGAAGGCGGCAAAACCAACATCGTGGTCAGCACCGGTATTGTCCGCGTGCGCCCGATCCCGCGCCGCGCGCATCAGGGCTGGCGCTATCTCGAAGCAACCGATGCGCCACGCGATCTGGCACCGGGCGATTTGGGGGGCGACGGGGCAGAGGAATTGCCGCCCCAGCTTGTCGGTGAACTGTCAGCGCTGGGACTGATCTGACCCGCAAGTCACGGTACCGCTACCGATATTCTTGACGGTGCAGGCGGGCGTGCCGAGCACGGTCACGATGCCGGTCCCGGTCATGGTCACATTGGCGGCGCGCTTGACCGCCACGGTAACCACGCCTGCGCTCTCGCTGGTGAGTTTCAAATCCGCAACGGCAAGATTGCCCGCATCGAACGTCCCGGCCCCGCGCACGGTTGCGGTCATCGTCCCGACCGTCCCGGCAATTGTCAGTGTCCCCGAACCAAGCGTGGCCAAGTCGATCCGGTCGGCGGCGACATTGGCTATCGACAGCGATCCCGGCCCCTCCAGCGAGGCGGCAACCCGCAATCCCTTCATCCGGTCGACCGACACTTTGGCGGGGCCGCTGACCCAGACATTGGCAAGCAGCGGCACGGTGATGCGAATGGTCGCCGCAGGGGGTACTTGCCCGGGATAGCCGCCCCATCCCGACCGGTTTCGGCGGATGTTCAGCTGGCGGCCCTGAACGGCGACGCTGGCCGCGTCGATGGCGGCTTGGCTGCCAATGACCCGCGCGGACGTCGCCCTGCCCGTGCGGACCTCGACGATAAATCCGCCATCGACGCGCAACCGGTCGAAATCGGTAACCGACAGGGACCGCTCTGCCGCGAGTGACGGCGTAGCAAAAGCCACCAACAGAACCGGATATAGTCTCATCATCCGATCATGGCCGTCGCGTGGACGGGGGGCAAGCTCAGCCGGTACAGCGCGCCTCGCCTGAACCCTTTGTCGTGATCGCGCATTGCTTGGTCCCCGCAACAGTGGCGTTGCCCGAACCGGTTACGGAAAGTGTGGCGGAATTCCGGGCGAAGGCGCGGGCGTCGCCCGATCCCTTCACGGCAATGCTTGCAGTATCGGCGATCAGTTTTTCGGCGGCGAGGTCACCCGAGCCACTGACATCGGCACTTAACGTCTGCGTCTTGCCGCGCGCAGTGATGTTGCCCGATCCGGCGACGCGCAACTTGGTGGAGGCGGTGGCGATATCGGCGAGATCGAGATTGCCAGAACCCGACACGCTGGCGTCGAATTCGGCACCGTCGGCGCGGTCCACACTGACATCGCTCGATCCCGCGACATCGACGGCGCGGATCGCGGGCATGGTGACGGTTACGACAACATGACCGCTCGACCAGCCCATGCCGAATGCTGATTTGCGTGCCACGACCAGCGTGGTGCCGTCAGTGCGGATGTCGAGCTTGTCGAGGAGGGCAGCAGGGCCACGCGCAACGACCGAAGCCACCGGACCACGCACCACATTCACAGTGTCGGACCCGGCAACGCGGACAGCATTAAATCCGACCGCCACGAAGTCACGGCTAGCCTCGGCTGTCGCACCGCCGACAGGAGAGCAGGCGGCAAGCGCCGCGAGCGGGATAAGCGAAAGGACAGTGCGCATCATCGTGACACCACCAGCTGTATTATTTATACAATACAGCTGGTGGAGTCACGATGCAAGATGCGTCAGGCAGGTTTGTTGTAAATCGCCGCAGATGCCCGCAGGATTTCGAGCAGCTTTTCGAGCGCCTTGGGCTCGTCGAGCTGTTCCATCGCCGCGAGTTCGCGCGCGAGGCGCGAGGCCGCAGCTTC
>JANNCK010000270.1:0-3322 GCA_031386545.1 Sphingomonadales bacterium | reverse complement strand
GTCCCGACACCGTCGTTTGCCGCGACCAGCAACGGATCGATGAACCCGGCAGCCTTCAAGTCAAAAAAACCGCCGAATCCGCCGAGTTCGGCGTCGGCTCCCGCGCGGCGTGTGGCCTTTGCCAAGGGACCGATCGCGCGCACCAGCGCGTTGCCTGCCGCGATTGAAACGCCTGCTTGTTCGTAAGTATATCCCGCCATGGCGCGGCCCTTTCCACAACCGGCTTCCTTTTCCAACCGCAACTCGCCAAAAGACGCGCCGTGAAGTTCCGGATTACCCCTTTTCTCGCCATCATCGGCGCGTCGCTGCTGGCGGCGGCAGTTATCGCCCAGATCGAGGGAGGCGAGCGCGGGGTCGCGCCCATCGATTCGTCGGGCAGTTTTGAAGTGGCGGGCATCGCCGTCGATGTGCGGGCGAAGTCGGCGGAGGCGGCCCGGCTGGGCGGCTGGCGGATTGCCCAGCGCAAGGGCTGGCAGATGTTGTGGGCCAAGATGCACGGCGGGAGCGGCGGCGCGCCGGTGCTTGGCGATTCAGCGCTTGACGGGATTGTCGCTGGCATCGTCGTCGAGAACGAGCAAATTGGCCCCAACCGTTATGTCGCGACGCTGGGTGTGTTGTTTGATCGCGCCCGCGCCGGACAGATTTTGGGCGTCACCGGCGAAGTTTCGCGTTCGGCCCCGATGCTGGTGCTGCCAGTCATGTGGTCGGGCGGCACGGCGTATAGCTTTGAACAGCGCACCGAATGGCAAAAGGCGTGGGCGCGGTACCGCACCGGCAGCAGCCCGATTGACTATGTGCGGCCCAGCGGCACCGGGTCCGATCCGTTGCTGCTCAATTACGGCCAGACGCAGCGGCCGGGGCGCAACTGGTGGCGGATGATTCTCGACCAATATGGTGCAGCGGACGTCCTGATCCCGCAGGTGCGGCTGCAATATAGCTATCCGGGTGGTCCGGTGACCGGGTTCTTTGTTGCACGGCATGGCCCCGGCAACGCCATCGTCTCAAGCTTCGCCTTGCGGGTCGAGAGCAGCGACAAGATCCCGGCGATGCTCGACGAGGGCGTCAAGCGGATTGACGGTATTTACGCCGATGCATTGGCAATGGGCATTCTCCGCCCCGATCCTTCGTTGATCGAGACGCCGCAGATCGATCCGTCACTGATCGCAAACGCGACCGAGGCGGTGATCGACGAAGCCACGACGGACAACACCACATCGGCAGTGCCCGAGCCCACCAGCGCCGTGTCGAGCTTTACCGTCCAGTTTGAAACGCCCGATGTCGGGTCGGTCAGCGGAACCGAATCGACGGTGCGAAGTGTGCCGGGTGTCAAATCGGTGACAACGAGCAGCCTCGCGCTTGGCGGCACGTCGGTGATGAGCGTGTCGTTTGCGGGCGATGCCGCGACACTGAAACTGGCACTGGAGGCGCGCGGATTCAAGGTGAGCGAAGGCGGCGGCACGCTCCGTATCCGGCGATGATTTTCCGATGATCCAGCCCGCGCTGCCGCTCGACTGGCCGGTGGACGATGGCGATAGCGAATTTATCGTGACCGAGTCGAACCGCATGGCCGTCGCCCACCTCGAACGGCCTGCGACCTGGCCGGTGTGTGCAACCTTGCTGACCGGCCCGCGCAAATCGGGCCGCAGCCTGCTCGGGCGGGTGTTTGCGCGGCGTAGTGGCGGGCGGGTGATCGACGATGCCGACCGCGCCGAGGAACGGATGCTGTTCACGGCGTGGAACGAGGCGCAATCGACGCGGCGGCCTTTACTGCTGGTTGCGGAGGTGCCGCCGCCTGCGTGGAAAATCACGCTGCCCGACCTTGCGTCGCGTCTGGCGGCGACGCCAACGGTGACGCTGGGGCCGCCCGACGATGATTTGATTGGCCGATTGCTCGCCAAACAGCTGGAGCGGCGCGGGCTGGAATTGACGCTGGAAGTCCGCGCCTACCTCATCCCGCGTGCGCCACGCAGTCATCACGGTGTCATCGCGCTCGCCGATGCGCTCGACACGGCGTCGCTGGCGCGGCGACGGGCGGTGACGATTCCGCTTGCACGGGACGTGCTGGGGCCAATCGACGCTCCGGGCGAAGGGAGCTAGATGGCAGGCATGGCCGAGACGACCAGTCGTTATTTCAACCGCGAACTCAGCTGGTTGGCGTTCAACCGCCGGGTGCTGGAGGAATCGCAAAACCGCGCGCATCCGTTGCTCGAACGGCTGCGGTTCCTGTCAATTTCGGGGAACAACCTCGACGAATTTTTCATGGTCCGTGTCGCGGGGCTGAAGGGGCAGCAGTTGCAGGGCGTCGACGAGATGTCGGTCGACGGGATGACCGTCGCGCAACAGTTGTCGACGGTGGCCGCGGACGCCGACTTGCTGACCGATTCGCAGCAGGAAATCTGGCTCGATATTGTCGCGGAGCTGGCGGGGGCGGGCATCCGTGTGGTCGGGCCGGACGATGTGCCCGCCGAATCGGCTGATTGGCTCGACGCACATTTCCGCGAGCAGGTTTTCCCGGTGCTGACCCCGCAGGCGCTCGACCCCGCACACCCGTTTCCGTTTATCCCGAATCTGGGCCTCAGCCTGATTTTCGATTTGAAACGCCTGTCCGACGGCGAATCGATCCGTGAGCTGGTGATGATCCCGCCCACCGTTGCCCGTTTCCTGCGGCTGCCCGGCGAGACCGCGACCTATATCGCGGTCGAGAGCCTGTTGCGCCGTTATGCCGGGGCGATGTTTCCGGGGTATGAGGTGCGCGACACTGGCGTGTTCCGCATCATCCGCGACAGCGACATCGAGGTCGAGGAAGAGGCCGAAGACCTTGTCCGCTATTTCCGCACCGCGATCATGCGGCGGCGGCGGGGACGGGTGATCCGGCTCGACCTTGAAACCGGGATGAGTGCCGATCTGGAGGCTCAGCTCAAGCGCGAACTCGGTGGTGGCGATGCGCTGATTATCGAGAAAGAGGCGTTTCTTGGCATCGGCGCGCTGGAGGCGCTGGTCGACGAGGACCGACCCGACCTGAAATTCACGCCCTATTCGCCGCGCTTTCCCGAGCGCATCCGCGATTATGACGGCGATTGTTTCGCGGCGATCCGTGCCAAGGACATTGTGATCCACCACCCGTACGAGACGTTCGACGTGGTGCTTGCCTTCCTGCGCCAGGCCGCCGCCGACCCCGATGTCGTCGCGATCAAGCAGACCCTATATCGCGCCGGCAAGCAGCCCACCGTCATCCGCGCGCTGTGTGATGCGGCAGAGGCGGGCAAGTCAGTAACCGCCGTCGTCGAGCTGAAAGCGCGGTTCGACGAGGAGCAGAATTTGT
>JANNCK010000215.1:0-4739 GCA_031386545.1 Sphingomonadales bacterium | reverse complement strand
GACGCGACCATGCGCTGGTGCGGATCGGTAATGTCGGTCGAATCGTGATAGAATGCCGATAGTGCGCCGACCGCACCGCACATGATCGCCATAGGGTGCGCGTCGCGTCGAAATCCCCGAAAAAACATCGCCATCTGCTCGTGCAGCATCGTGTGGCGCGTGATCGTCGTGGTGAATTTGTCGAGTGTCGATTTGTCAGGCAGCTCGCCGTTGAGCAGCAGGTAGCTGACCTCCATAAAGCTGGAATTTTCGGCAAGCTGGCCAATTGGATAACCCCGATGAAGCAGAACACCTTCATCGCCGTCGATATAGGTGATCGCTGAATCGCAGCTCGCGGTCGAGGTGAAGCCCGGGTCGTAGGTGAAGGCACCGGTTTGGGCATAGAGTTTACGGATATCGATGACATCGGGGCCGACGCTGCCCGACAGTACCGAATATTCCACGTCTTTGCCGTTTACTGAAAGTTTCGCCGTATCCGCCATGTGCGTCATTCCCTGCCCAAAAGTCTAAATCGCCGACTGCGGACGCGCATTGCGCCCCGCAATCACGTCGTCAAGCCGTCCCATCGCCTCGTCGCGCCCAAGCAGCGCCAGCACGTCGAAGATACCCGGCGATGTCGTCCGCCCTGTCAGTGCAGCGCGCAACGGCTGGGCGACCTTGCCAAGGCCAAGTCCTGCATCTTCGGCAACCTGCCGCACGGCGTCTTCGAGGGCCGTCACGGTCCATTCGCTTACCTCCGCCATGGCATTCCGTACCGTGGTCGTCAGCGCGATCCCATCACTTGATAGCAGGGCAGCCGCCGGTTCGTCGAGAGGCAGTGGCCGAATGCCGAACAGGAAGCGTGCACCGTCCGCAAGATCGAGTGTCGATTTTGCCCGCGGTTTGAGCACTGGCATCGCTTGGGTCAGCAGGGCCAGATCGTCGGTACCGATCATCGGCGCGACAATCCCTGCCAGCCGTGCATCGTCGGCCTCGCGCAGATAATGGCCGTTGATGTTGTCGAGCTTCTTAGTGTCGAACCGCGACGGTGACCGCCCGACCGCGTCGATGTCGAACCATTCAATGGCCTGATCGCGCGAAATAATTTCGTCGTCGCCGTGGCCCCAGCCGAGCCGCAGTAGGTAATTGTTCAGCGCCTCGGGCAAAATTCCCATCTCGTCGCGATATGCCTCAACACCAAGCGCGCCGTGGCGTTTCGATAGTTTCGCGCCGTCAGACCCGTGGATCAGTGGAACGTGCGCGTAGGTCGGTTCGGGCCAGTTCATTGCGCGGATCAAGGCGAGCTGGCGGAACGCATTGTTCAAATGGTCATCGCCGCGGATGACGTGCGTCACGCCCATGTCCTGATCGTCGACCACAACGCTAAGCATATATGTCGGCGTCCCGTCCGAACGCAGCAGGACGAAATCGTCGAGTTCGGCATTCTGGACCGTTACCGGCCCCTGCACGCGGTCGTCGATGGTCACTTCGCCGGTCTGCGGCGCTTTAAGCCGCACGACAAAGGGCAGATCAGGCGTGTCGGTGCGGTTACGCCAGCGTCCGTCATAGCGCAGCGGCTGTTTCGCCGCGCGCTGCGCCTCGCGCATTTCCGTCAGTTCTTCGGGCGTCGCATAGCAGTGATAGGCGTGGCCGTTCGCCAGCAGCGCAGTCGCAACCTCGGCATGGCGGGCCGCGCGGCTGAACTGATAAATTTCGGGGCCGTCCCAATCGAGACCCAGCCAACGCATCCCGTCAAGAATCGCCTCGATCGCGGCGTCGGTTGATCGCGCGCGGTCGGTATCTTCGATCCGCAACAGGAATGTGCCGCCGTGGCGCCGGGCATAGAGCCAGTTGAACAGCGCGGTACGCGCGCCGCCGATATGCAGGAACCCTGTCGGCGACGGGGCGAAACGCGTCACAGGGGGTTTATTGGCGGCAATTGCGTTCAAACGAGAGGTGCTCCAGAATTTGCATCATGGATGCAGTGTTCGACCTTGCCCCTAGCACCGATGCTGCACCGCGCAAATCGCGTGGATATGACCGCATTGAAGGCTGGTTGGAGGTGCAGCGCGACCAGTTACCGCTGTGGGTGCCGGTCATGTTCGGGACCGGCGCAGCCGCGTGGTTTACTCTGCCGTCGCAGGCGGCCTGGACCGGCTGGCTGGTCGCCATGGCCGCGCTTGTCGCGGCGGCGTTGGCATTTCCATTTGGTGGGCGCGCACGGCGGGCATTGCTGGTCACGGGTTTGGCTGGTGCGCTCGGGCTGGGCGGTACCTGGTGGCGGGCCGAATCGGTAGCCGCACCCGTGCTCGCGCGGCCAGTGGTGGCGACGTTCACAGCAAAGGTGCTCGATGTTGAGGTGCAGACCGCCAAGGACCGCTATCGGGTGACGCTGGCACCGATCAACACACCTGAATTGCCGCCAAAACTTCGCGTTGCCATTGCCACAGCCGACGCCCCCGCCAACCTCGTCGAGGGCGACACGCTATCGCTGCGCGCGCGGCTGGTCGGGCCGCCCAATGCCAGTATTCCCGGCGGCTATGACTTTTCGCGCACGGCGTGGTTTATGGGCCTCGGCGCGACGGGAAAGGCGATGGGCAAAGTCGAGCGCATTGCCGCCGCGCCCGCAGCTTCGCCTCTGCGCGCCCGGCTGACCGCACATGTCCGCGCGCAAATCCCCGGAAGCGCGGGCGGGATAGCGGCAGCATTCGCGACGGGGGATCGCGGGGGGATCAGCGCCGAGGACGAAGAGGCGATGCGCGCATCTGGCCTCACCCATCTGTTGTCGGTCAGCGGGCTGCACATCACCGCCGTCGTCGGCGCGGCGATGTTTCTCGCGCTACGCTTGCTGGCGCTGAGTTCGTGGCTCGCGCTGCGCTTTCCGCTCGTCGCAATTTCGGCGGGCACCGGGGCGCTTGCCGGGATCGGATACACGCTGCTGACCGGCGCGGAAGTGCCGACGATCCGGTCGTGTGTCGCCGCCGTCCTGATCGTGATCGGTATCATGCTCGGGCGACAGGCGTTCACCCTGCGGCTGGTCGCGACGGGCGCGATTGTCGTGCTGTTGCTCTGGCCCGAAGCGGTGGTCGGCCCGAGTTTCCAGCTGAGCTTTGCCGCGATCACCTCGATTGTCGCGCTCCACGAATGGGGCGTGATGCAGCGGTTGCTGAGCGCGCGCGACGAGGGACCGCTGATGAAGATCGGGCGGGGGCTGCTGTCGCTGCTTGCCACTGGTATTGTTGTCGAGGCGGCGCTCGCCCCCATCGCGCTCTATCATTTCCACAAACAGGGGCTGTTCGGCGCGCTGGCGAACATCGTCGCGATCCCGCTGACGACGTTCGTGACGATGCCGCTGGAGGCGCTGGCGCTGATCTTCGACGGCCTGAGTGCGGGGGCGGGCTTGGGCGCGCCATTCTGGTGGCTGACGGGGGTGTCGCTCGACCTGCTGCTGTGGATCGCGCGGACGGTGGCCGCGTGGCCGGGCGCGGTGGCAGCACTGCCCTCGGTGCCGACGGGCGCGTTTGCGCTGATGGTCTATGGCGGGCTGTGGCTGATGCTGTGGAAGGGGCGGGTGCGGATGCTCGGGTTGGTGCCGTTTGCGGTAGGCGCGGTGTGGGCATTGGCGACGCCGCCGCCCGATCTGCTCGTGACCGGCGACGGGATGCACCTTGCCGTGCGCGGGAACGCTTTTGAGGGAGAGGGGGGCAGGCTGGCGACACTTCGCCCCCGCGCAGGCGACTATGTCCGCTCGGTGATGAGCGAACGCTTCGGCGATCTGGGCGAACTCGAAGACTTCGATGCGTTGAACGGGGCAGTGTGCAGCGACGACGTCTGCCGTATCGATCTGACACGCGGCGGGCGGGTGTGGCGCGTGGTCGCGACGCGCAGCCGCTATCTGTTGCCCTATGCCAACCTCCGCAATGAATGCGCCGCCGCGGATATCGTGGTCAGCGACCGGAGACTGCCGCCGTGGTGCACACCAAAATGGGTGAAGGGGGATCGCGTGTTTCTGGCGCGGACAGGCGGGCTGGCGGTGACGCTGTCGGGGGCAAAGGTCGAGACTGTGGCCGATGGGGAGGGGGAGCACCCCTGGGTGATGGCGCGGCGGGGCACTCGCTGAGGCCCAGAAAACCGCCAAAGGTCACAAAGGTCACACCTGAAACATGTTGTCGATGGCTCGCGCGGGGCCGCGCTTTTCGATGAAACATCAAAGGGTTTCATGCAGCGCGTCGACGATTTGAAAGAGCAAACGAACGAATCTGAATATAGAACATATCAGCAACACGAAGTGTAGGAAAGCGCCTTTTTTGTCAATCTGCGGCGAAGCGCATCTCGCAGCGGCACGTTGCAAATCAACGACTATATGTTATGCACTATGCACATTTGGAGGCCAATGTGCATAAGCGGATGACGATCACGCTCGACGAGGCGGTTTATGACGGCCTGTATCGCACCGTCGGAAAGCGCCGGATGAGCCAGTTTATCGAGGATCTGGTGCGCCCGCATGTGTCGGGCACCGCGCTTGACGCTGGATATCGCGCGATGGCCGCCGATGCCGCGCGCGAGGGCGAAGCCGCCGAATGGATCGAGGCGCTGGCCGCTGACGGTGTCGATGAAGCGCGGTGAACTCTGGTGGGTCGAGTTCGACCCGTCCGTCGGTAGCGAAATCCGCAAGACCCGCCCCGCGATCATCCTGAGCAACGACGCCGCCAACCGCAATCTGTCGCGCGTGGTCGTCATCCCGATGTCGTCGAACGTCG
>JANNCK010000189.1:0-1540 GCA_031386545.1 Sphingomonadales bacterium | reverse complement strand
CCGAGACCGCGGAAGGTTTTCTCCTCCTCCGGCATACGCTCCACAAGCCGCGCTGGCGTGCCTTCGCGCAGCAGGACCAGCGCGCGATTAATCAGCCCACTGAGTTCCTTGGCGTCCTTGTCGCCGGTCTTGGCGCGCTTTTCGAGCGATTCGAGGTCCGCCAGCATCAGTTCGGTCTCGACTGTCTCGGCATCGGCAATCGGGTCGATCTTGCCCTCGACATGGGTGATGTCGCCATCCTCGAAACAGCGCAGCACGTGGACAATGGCATCGACCTCGCGGATGTTACCGAGGAACTGGTTGCCCAGCCCCTCACCCGTCGATGCGCCGCGCACCAGCCCCGCAATATCGACAAATGCCAGCTGAGTTTCGATCTTCTTGGCCGATTTGCCGATCTCGACGAGTTTGTCGAGGCGCGGATCGGGCACTGCGACATTGCCGACGTTCGGCTCGATTGTGCAGAACGGGTAGTTAGCCGCCTGTGCAGCGGCCGTCTGCGTCAGCGCATTGAACAGCGTGGACTTGCCAACATTCGGCAGCCCGACGATCCCGCATTTAAAACCCATGATGTCCTCTTGGAAATGAAATTAGGCGAAGCTCTAGGCGGCGTTGCCGATTGTGGCCATCCAGTGTTGCAGAGCGGCAGGGTTTTTCAGCCGGATGACCTTGCTTTCATGCCCGTTTAGCTTGGCCTCGGTGCGTGGTCGCGGGCCGCTGTTCCATTGAATCAGATAGAGAAGAAATCCGAAATCGAACCGTTCGGGACACCCCTGTGTCATATCGGGCCTTGTACGCCCCCGATACGTCCAGATTCGTCGCAGCAGACGTCCGACACAAAGGGTAATCGGAAAATCGAGATAGACGACGGTGTCTGCCCGCGCCAGCCGTTCGCCGAGCGTACCGCCATAATTCCCGTCGATCAGCCAGCGTTCGGTGGCGACAATATCGACCAGCTGTCGGCGAATTTCATCCTTGCCGCCTTCTACCCAACCCGGTTTCCAGTTCAACTTGTCCATATGGAAAATCGGCAGGGCCAATCGTTCACCCAGCGCGGACGCCAGCGTTGATTTCCCCGAACCACACGGGCCAATGATAAGCACGCGCTGCATGGGGTCAGTCTTGTAGCCGCATCGCTACATCGCTCATAAACCGCACGTCGTCGCCGTCGGCCAGCCATTTCGCTTCCGCTGCAACTGCACCAAGCACATGCGCGAGGTCGTCCATCTCCGCCTTGGCATAATTGCCGAGTACATAGCCGGTGACGCGATCCTTGTGCCCCGGATGGCCGATGCCGAGCCTCACACGACGAAAATCCTCGCCGATGTGCGCCATTGTCGAGCGAATGCCGTTATGGCCCGCCGCACCCCCGCCGGTTTTGACCTTCACCTTGAACGGCGCGAGGTCGAGTTCGTCGTAGAACACGGTCACGTCGGCTGTCGTCAGCTTGTAAAACCTCATCGCTTCGCCGACGCTGCGACCGCTGTCGTTCATGAAGGTCGCGGGTTTGAGCAGCAGGATTTTGGTGGCGCCGATGCGGCCT
>JANNCK010000166.1:0-10701 GCA_031386545.1 Sphingomonadales bacterium | reverse complement strand
ACCACGTCGCCGGGGTTCGACGACGCGGCAATGATGCGTTCGAGCAGCGCGAGCGGTTTCTGGGTGGGATAGCCGAGCGCTTCGTTGCCCATCGAATTGATGAGATCGATGTCGTCCCAATAGTCAGAAACCGGAACGCCTAAATTTTGATCGAGGTAATATTTTAGGCGCGGCGCGCCGTCTTCGTTCTTTGGAAACACGACGAGACCGTCTTGATCGTAGCGGTCAAGATTTTCGTGGCGTGTAATCCAATGCATCCCTGTTCGACCACGCACATTTGGATCGAAGCCCCGCCACGGTTTACCCGTTTCTCCGCCGCGCTTGCCGCTCGCCGTAAGTGGCACGAGTTGATAGTTTCCTCGATCATCGACGAGCGTATATTTTCGGAGCAGTTTTTCGTCATGCTCATCGAACAGCACGTTGAACTTATATTTGTCAGCCTTTGTGTAGAAGAAGATCACATCGTGAGCGCGGCGATAAATCTTGCTGATTGAAGAGCGTCGGGTGCTTCGCTTCCACGAAATCTCGTTCTGAAACTGGCTCGCCCCAAACACCCCGTCTAGCAACAGCTTCAGATAATGCGACGCTGTCGGGTCGCAGTGGAGATACAGACTGCCCGTCGGTTTCAGCACGCGGTGCAGCTCGATCAGGCGCACGGCCATCATGGCGAGATACGCCATCATGTCGTTTTCCTTCAGGAACCCGCGCATCGCGCGCAACAGTTCCGCCACGTCGGTGTTGCCGCTGGTCATCACGTCGTGGAATGCGGCTTCGGCCTTGTCGTTCCAGTGCCAGCTGTCCTCGAACGCCTCGATCTGGCTGTCCGCCGCTTTCCCCGTCGGCGATTTGAACAGGATGTTGTAGTTGGCGTTACTGTTGAACGGCGGGTCGAGGTAGATGAGGTCGATGCTGTCGCTGGCGATGTGGTCGCGCAGCACATCCAGATTGTCGCCATAGTAAAGTCTGTTCATGCCGCGCCCCGTGTGATCCGCCGACTCTAGGCACCGATGCCGCGCGATGCCAGCGATTGTAGCGGGCGGCGGCGAAACGTCGCAATCGACGTTCGGCGATAAATGTTCTTTATTTGTTCTTTCCTACACAATCTGAATCTGTCATGATCGAGTCGCGGTGCGGGCTATTCGTGCTGCAGGAGGGAGGAACCGGAATTGGCGCGTTACCCGGTGAAGCTAGCGAAGCTAACAGACGCAATTTGGCGCTTTTTGTCGGCGACTCGCACGCTGTGCGCCGCGCGATTGCGACAGGCCGTGCAGCCCGTTAGCCTCTGGTTCTGGCCGGAATCAGACTCTGGCGTGCCAAAGGGGATTTACATGTTGCTTCGTCGCTCGACCGCGCTCGCGCTGGTTTTGTCATTGCCTGCGGTTGCCGGGGCGCAAACGCCGCCGGTCGCCGCCAAAAAGCCGTTTCTGGTGACGGGGCCAGACGGCGTACCCCCGCGTAACGACGAATATTACTGGCTGCGCGATGACACCCGCAAAAATCCGGAGATGCTGGCCAACCTCAACGCCGAGAATAGCTATGTCGACGCGGTGCTCAGCCCCACCAAGCCGTTGCAGGAGGCAATCTACACCGAGATCGTCGGGCGGATAAAGCAGGACGACGCCAGCGTCCCGTACCGCAAAAACGGCTATTGGTATTATACCCGTTTCGAGACCGGCAAGGATTACGCGGTCAACGTCCGTCGCAAGGGGACGATGGCGGCACCCGAAGAAGTGATGTTCGACCAGAATGCGATGGCGGCGGGGAAGGGGTATTTCTCGCTTGGCGAGGTCGAGGTCAGCCCTGACAACAGGCGGGTCGCCTATGCCGAGGATAGTGTCGGGCGGCGGCAATGGGTGGTGCGTTTCAAGGATTTGCAGACCGGTGCGCTGCTCGCGGACACGATCCCCAACGTCGATGGCGGGGCGATCTGGGCCGACGACGGCAAATCGGTGTTCTATATCGACAAGGATCCGGTGACGCTGCTCGGCAACCGGGTAAAGCGCCATATTCTGGGCACGCCGGTCAGCGCCGATACGGTCGTTTATGAGGAGAAGGACAACACCTTCTACATGGGGCTTGACCGCACCAAGTCGGACAAGTTCATCTGTGTCAGCGTGCAAAGCACAGTCAGTGCCGAAGTAAGCTGCACATCGGCGGCAAACCCGGGCATTTTTGCGGTGGTGGCTCCGCGCCAGCGTGATTTCCTGTATCAGGCCGACCATTTGAACGGTGGCTGGGTGATCCGGACCAATTGGGATGCGCCCAATTACCGGTTGATGACGCTGGCCGATGGTACCGCATGGGGTGACCGGACCAAGTGGCGCACTATGGTCGCGCATGATCCGGCTGTATTCATCGACAATTACGAACTGTTCGACGGCTTCACTGCGATCAACGAGCGGTCGGGCGGGCTGAAGCGGCTGCGGACGCTCACCAATGCGGGCAAGAGCAGCTTCATCGCCAGCGACGAACCCGCCTATGCGATGTCGCTTGGCACCAATGCCGAAAGCGCCACCGACTGGCTGCGCTACACCTATAGCTCGCAGACAACCCCGACGCGGACCTATGAGGTCAATGCGAAGACCGGCGCACGCAAGCTGCTCAAGCAGAACCCGGCACCTGGCTATGTCGCGGCAAACTATGTCACCGAGCGCGTGTGGGTGCCCGCGCGCGACGGCAAGGCACGCATTCCCGTGTCGCTGGTCTACAAAAAGGGGTTCAAGCGCGACGGCAGCGCGGCGATGCTGCAATATGCCTATGGCAGCTATGGCATTTCGATGGACCCGGCATGGTCGCCGTCGGTGACCAGCCTGCTCGACCGCGGCATGGTCTATGCGCTGGCGCACATCCGTGGCGGGCAGGACATGGGCCGCGGCTGGTACGACGATGGCAAGATGTTCAATAAAAAGAATAGTTTCACCGATTTCATCGACGTGACTCGCCACCTCGTCGCGCAGAAATATGCGGCGAAGGACCGCGTTGCGGCGCAGGGCGGCAGCGCAGGTGGGCTGTTGATGGGCGCGGTCGCCAATATGGCCCCCGCCGATTACACGGCGATTATCGCACAGGTGCCGTTCGTCGATGTGGTCACGACGATGCTCGACGAAACGATCCCGCTGACGACGGGCGAATGGGACGAATGGGGCAACCCCAAGAACCGCGCGTCGTATGATTACATGCTGAGCTATAGCCCGTATGACCAAGTCGCGGCCAAGGCTTATCCGGCGCTGTTTGTCGGCACGGGCCTGTGGGACAGCCAGGTGCAATATTACGAACCGGCCAAGTGGGTCGCCAGGCTGCGCGCGACCAAGACCGACGCCAACCCGCTGCTGTTCCGTATCAACATGGAGGCCGGGCACGGCGGCAAATCAGGCCGTTTCCGCCGCTACCGCGAGACGGCGGAATATTATGCGTTCATGCTGGGCCGGCTGGGGGTGAAATAGCACGCGCGGGTGGCCGCGCTACCCAGCGCATGACGTCGCCCGCAAACAGCGTCCAGATGCCGGTATGGACGCCGTTCGACTGGACGAAGCTGGTGATTGCCCTCACCACCGGCTTGCCCGAGCCTGTCGAAGCCCTGCTCCGCATCCGTGGAACACAAGCATAACAGCGGGCCTTCGACAAGCTCGGGCAAGCCGGTTAGGGGTGCACGATGGAGAGTGTTGCCCGCCCGCCCGAAACTGCCATCGACTGGACCGTGCCCCAGAACTGGGACCGCTTTTCGCCCGAAGAGCACGCCGTGTGGGACACGCTGTTCGCACGGCAGACCGCGATGCTGCCGGCGCGCGCGTCGGAGGCGTTCCTGCGCGGTATCGATGTGCTGCGCCTGTCGAAGCCCGGCATTCCCGATTTCGTCGAGCTGTCCGAACGGTTGATGGCGGCGACCGGCTGGCGCGTCGTCGCGGTGCCGGGGCTGGTGCCCGATGCGGTGTTTTTCGATCACCTCGCGAACCGCACGTTTGTGGCGGGCAATTTCATCCGGCGCGCGGACCAGCTCGATTACCTCGAAGAACCCGATGTGTTTCACGACGTGTTCGGCCATGTCCCGATGCTCGCCGACCCGGTGTTCGCCGATTATATGGCCGCCTATGGCCGCGGCGGGCAGCGTGCGGGGTCGCTGGGGGCGTTGAAGCGGCTGGCGCGGCTGTACTGGTACACCGTCGAGTTCGGGCTGGTCGAAGAAGCGGGGGCGTTGCGGATTTATGGTGCGGGCATCGTGTCGAGCCACGGCGAAAGCGTGTTTGCGCTCGATGATGTGTCGCCGAACCGGATCGGGTTCGACCTCAACCGCGTGATGCGGACCGACTACCGGATCGATGATTACCAGCAGAGTTATTTCGTGATTCCGTCGTTCGACGAATTGCTTCGCGTGACGGTGGAGACTGATTTCGGGCCGCTCTATGCGGCGCTGGAGGGGCAGGCCGATTTCGGGGTTGCCGATATTGTTGAGGGTGACCGGGTGATAACGCGGGGGACGCAGGCTTACGCGCTGGCGGGGGGCTTGAAAGCCTAGGCGCGGGCCACACATTGATGCCGATGAGCAATTCCGAAAATGGCCTGCCCAGCTGGCATGGCACCACCATCGTTTCCGCGCGCAAAAATGGCAAAGTCGTGATCGCCGGAGACGGTCAGGTCTCGATGGGCCAGACCGTGATGAAGCCCAATGCGCGCAAGGTTCGCCCGATTGGCGACGGCAGCGTGATCGCGGGGTTTGCCGGCGCGACGGCGGATGCGTTCACGTTGCTTGAGCGGCTGGAGCGTAAGCTTGAAAGCCATAACGGCCAGCTGATGCGCGCCGCCGTCGAGCTGGCGAAGGACTGGCGGACCGACAAATACCTCCGCAATCTGGAGGCGCTTATGATCGTCGCCGACAAGGACATCACGCTGGTGCTGACCGGCAATGGCGATGTGCTGGAACCCGAGGGCGGGATCACGGCCATCGGGTCGGGCGGGAATTTTGCGCTCGCAGCGGCGCGGGCGCTCGACGAGTACGAGCCGGACTGCGAGACGCTGTGTCGCCGCGCGATGAAGATCGCGGGCGAAATTTGCGTTTATACCAACGACCGGTTGACCGTGGAGATGCTCGAAAGCGCGGTCTGAAAAACGCACTCTGGACCGTGTCAACTTCGCTGCGATTTGAAAGACCCCGAATGAACGACGCCCTGACCCCCAAAGCCATTTGCCGCGCGCTCGACGAACATATCGTCGGGCAGGCCGACGCCAAACGTGCCGTCGCGGTTGCCATGCGGAACCGCTGGCGGCGGCAGCAATTGCCGCTCGACCTGCGTGACGAAGTGTCGCCGAAAAACATCCTGATGATCGGGCCGACGGGGTGCGGCAAAACCGAGATTTCACGGCGGTTGGCGAAACTTGCCGATGCGCCGTTCGTCAAGGTCGAGGCGACCAAGTTCACCGAGGTTGGCTATGTCGGCCGCGACGTCGAACAGATTGCGCGCGATCTGGTCGAGGAAGCGATCCGGCTGGAAAAGGAACGCCGCAGGGTTGCCGTTAAGGACAAGGCGGATGAAGCAGCGATGACGCGGCTGCTCGATGCTTTGACGGGGAAGGGGGCAAGCGAGGCGACGCGCGCCGCATTCCGCCAGCGGTTCGAGGATGGTTCGCTCAACGACACCGAAATCGAGATCGAGGTCGATGCGTCCCCGCAAATGCCGTTCGACATTCCCGGCGGGGGGAATGTCGGGATGATCAATTTGTCGGAGATGATGTCGAAGGCGATGGGCGGCGGGCAGTTGAAGCGCCGCAAGATGACGGTGCCTTCGGCGTGGACGAAGCTGACCGAGGAAGAGGCCGACAAGCGCCTCGACCAGGACGATGTCGCGCGGGTGGCTCTGGCGGACGCCGAAGCGAACGGGATCGTGTTCCTCGACGAGATCGACAAGATCGCGGTGAGTGATGTTCGCGGCGGGTCAGTGTCACGCGAGGGCGTGCAGCGTGACCTGTTGCCGCTGATCGAGGGAACGACGGTCGCGACCAAATATGGACCGATGAAAACCGACCACATCTTGTTCATCGCGTCGGGCGCGTTCCATGTCGCCAAACCTAGCGACCTGTTGCCCGAGCTTCAGGGTCGCTTGCCGATCCGGGTCGAGTTGAAGGCGTTGACCGAGGCCGATTTCGTGCGGATTCTCAATGACACCCGGGCAAGCCTGACGACGCAATATAGCGCGCTGCTCAAGACGGAGGGTGTCACCGTCACCTTCACCGACGACGGCATCGCCGCGATTGCGCGCACTGCCGCGCAAGTGAACGAGGCGCTGGAGAATATCGGCGCGCGGCGCTTGTCCACCGTCATGGAAAAGCTGCTCGAAGACATCAGCTTCGACGCCGAAGACCAGCAGGGGACGGTGCTGACGGTAGATGCGGCTTACGTGGACCAGCAACTGGCGAGCGTGGCGCGGAATACGGATTTGTCGAAGTATGTGTTGTAGCCGTTATAAAATGTGATACTGTGAAGTATGAAAAATATCACAGTTACGGTTGACGATGATCTCTACCGCAAAACGCGGCTGTATGCGGCGGAGCACGACACGACAGTGACGGCGCTCGTGCGTGAAGCGATCACCAGTTTCGCTTATGGTGAAACCGATGCCGAAAGGCGTCTTCGCGAAGAAGGTGAACTCTACGCGCGGCTGGATTCGCGGCGCGACCGCCATGTCGACGAGGGCTTTGCAGGTTCGGAACGTGATGTCCTTTATCGTAGTGGAAATGCCGACGATGGCGCTGCGGCGTGATTTTCTTCGATACCAATGTCTTGATGTACGCAAGCGGTGCGGACGACTCTTCGCTCGCCAAGACCGGCGTTGCGCGTGGCCTGCTGCGGACGACACAAGGTGTCGCCCTGTCCCTTCAAGTTTTACAAGAATTCTATGTCAACGCGACGCGTGTCACGCGACCGTCGAACCTTAAGCACGCCGACGCCTATGCTTTGATAGCGAGTTGGCGACGGTTTCGCATTGTTGAGCCGACGCTTGAAACGCTCGACCGCGCCATGGAGATCAGGGAGCGATACAAGTTCGCTTACCGGGATGCCGCGATCATGGCTGCGGCAATGGAAGTCGGGTGCACCAAGCTCTTGTCCGAAGACTGGACGCACGATCAGGTCGTTGATGGCCTCGCGCTCGAAAACCCCTTTCGGGGCCTCTAATCACTTCCCCTCGGGCATCACGACCATCGCAAAGCTCTTGTCTGCCGCCAGCCACCGCTTCGCAGTAGCCTGCAATTCCTCAGGCGTGATCCGCGCATAATCACTCGACAAGGTGGTCAGCGATTGCAGGCGGCGGGGTTCGCCCGATGCGCCTTGCAGTTGCGACAGCCAGAAGCTGTTGCCGCTTGACGCCCGCGCGATCGACTGGCGCATCGGCCCGACGGTACGGAGCAGTTCGTCGGCGGTGACAGGTTTCGAGGCGAGGTCCGCTGCGATCTGGCGGGCGAGCGTATAGAACCGGTCGATACCCGCAGGTTTGAGCTGCGAGGTCACAACGAAGCTGCCGCCGCCGGGCATGAACGCGGGCCAGTTGCTCGACACGTTTGGGCTGTAGCTCGCGCCTTCGCCCTCACGCAGCGTGTCGAACATCCGGTCGTTGAAGATTGCCGACAAGATGTCGAGCTTGCGGCTCTCATAGATTTCGCCCTGTCCGCCTGCAGTGGGCCAGGCGAGCACGGCAATCGCCTGATCGGCGGGGCCCGCGTGGGTGAGCATGATCGGTGTTGCCGACGGTGCAACCCCCTTTGACGTGGCGCTGGCGGGCGTCACGACGGCGGGCAGGCGCGGGGGCAGCGCCCCGAAAGTAGCGGCAACCGCGGCAATCGCCTTGTCCGCGTCGACATCGCCGAACACCGAGACTTCGATCGGGCCGGTCTTGAGCAATGGCTCCCATAAGGCGCGGAAGGATGCGGGAGTCATCGCCTGTACTTGCGCCAAACTGGGGAAACTCCAGCGCGGATCGCCGCCGTGCAGTCGTCCGGTCAATTCACGGTTGAGTACGCCACCGGGCGAGGCTTTGGCCGAGGCATAGCCGGTGGCCATGGCCGCCCTTGCGCGTAGTACGGGGGCGGGATCCCAGCCGGGGGCCGCGAGTTTTGCCGCCATCAGGCGCAGCTGGTCGTCGAGATCGGCAGCGCGCGTCGTGCCACTCAACTGGAAAGCATCATCGCCGATCCCGAAACCGAGATTGATCCGCCGCCCGCTGGTCAACCGGTCGAGCTCGTCCTGTTTGAGGTCGCCAATCCCGCTGGCAACCAGCGAGCCGCTCGCTGCCCACGCATCGGTTGGCCGGTCGGTCGGCAGCGCCTGCATCCCCTTGCCAAAGCGCGCGGTCACATAGACGCGACCGGCCTCTGCGGGATTGGCGAAAATCTGGACGCGGACACCATTCGACAGCTCGACAAATTGCAGGCCGAGTTCAGTGATGGCGGTTTTGCGGACGACGGTTCCGGGCGTGCCGAGCTTGGGCACACGGTCGAAACTGACCGGGGCACGCGAAGCCGAGGCGAGCGGTTTGGGTTCGGCTGTCAGTGCTGCAAGCAGCTGTGCATCCGCCTCGGGTAACGCTTTGGGCAGAGTCAGCACGGCGCGCATCGGGGTGCCGGTGAACATGCGCTTTGTCGCCGCAAGCATCGACGCCGGGTTCAGACGGCTCTTCATGTTGGAAAACACGTCGCGGGCAACTTCGGGGCTGGCGACGGTTTCACGGATGTTGACGGCCTCGACCAGATCGTCGGCAAGACCACCGCCGCCCTGTGTCCGTGACTGTTCGACCTGAACCTGCAGCGCGGCAGCAAATTCACCCGCCTCGCGGTCGATGTCGCCCTGTGTCGGGGGATTGATAAGGGCATCGGCAATGACGGCGCGCACGTCGCGGATGGCGGCCTGCCAGTCATCGCCCAAGGGCACGATCTGGACGAAGGTGCCGTCAACCGAACGCGCGACGTCGTCCTGATCGACGCCGGCTGACAGGAAGCTGCCCCCTGCGCGGGCGCGTTCCTCAAGGCGGCGACTGATGAGCCGGAGTGCAAGGCTCTCGGCCAGTTTGCCTCGGTTATATTCGACGGTGTCATTTTTGCTGAACCACGGGCGCATTACCGCAAGGCTGGTAATCGTAGGCAGCCCTGCCTCGACGATTACTTTTGTACGCGGCGCGGCGGAATCGGGTTTGCCGAAATCGGGATCGGGCGGGGTCGGCTCCTTGCCCTTCCAATCGGCGAAATATTTGCGGATCAGGGTTTCAAACGTCGCGGTCTCGACGTCGCCGACGATGACCAAAGTCACGCGCTCTGGGCGATACCAGCGGTCATGAAACCCACGCAATGTTGCCGGGGTGGCGGCATTGAGCGAGGCGGTGTCGCCGATGGGCGAATGGTCGCCCAAAGCCTGCCCCGCGAAGAAAGTTGCGCGCGAGGCGTCCCCGGCGCGCTGTTCGGCACCCGACCCTTCGCGCAATTCGGCCAATACCGTGCGGCGTTCGGCATCGACTTCGGCTTGGGTGATCGAAGGTGCGGCCATCATGCCGGAGAGCACCTTGACGCTCTCCTCCAGCCCCGCCGGCGTCGCCGCAGGCAGGTCCAGCTTGTAGATCGTTTGCGTCGGGGTGGTCGAGGCATTGGTGTCTGACCCGAAGGTCGCGCCCAGACGCTGCCACAGGCGTTTCGCCTCGCCATCGGGGACGTATTTCGAGCCGCGAAAGCTTAGGTGCTCATTGAAATGGGCAAAGCCTGCTTCGCCCTTGCGCTCGTGCAATGATCCGGCGTCGATGGCGAGGCGGATCGAGACCTGCCCCGGCGGCACCCCGTTTTTGCGGACGGCATAGCGCAGGCCGTTTGATAACTCGCCGAACACCCACGCGGTATCGACCGGAATGTCGCTGCCCCGGTACAGCCACGGCGTTGCCTTTGCCTTCGCGGATTGCGCCTTTGCCGCAGGTGCTTTCGCAACTGTTCGCGCAGTAGCGGGAGCAACGAGCGTGAAAGCAAGAAGAAGGGCAAGCGGACGCGCGACGCGCTGGGCAAAAACTATCATCGCGCCTGCCTATCGGCGGAAACAGATGTGCGCCAGATGAACGTGACTTTTACGCGCGGTAGCTAAGTAGACAGCTACCGCTGGCGCGCCTTACCCGGCCATGACCATTGCGACGACTTCCTCCATCGAGCCGACGACGAGCAGCTGGTCGCCGCCGACCATGCCGACTTTGGTCTGGCCGTTCTCGTCAGTGCGAAGGTAGGCGATATTAGCGACGACGACCATATAATCGCCGCCGCGCGACTTGAGCAAAACGAACTTCATAGGGAATCTCCGTGACGCGAGGTCGTTAGCGGAGAGGCCTGTGTTTTGGGTTAATGCTGGTTCGTGAAAGCAAGGCACGGGGCATTAAATCCTCCCCGGAACGGGGAGCTGGCAGCCCTCTAGGGTGACGGAGGGGTCACTCACCACGCGCCGCATTGCGGATGTGGAGAGCGACCCCTCCGACCCTACGGGCCACCTCCCCGTTCTGGGGAGGAATAGCTTTGCGAAGGCTTACCGCCCGCCGCCGCCGCCCGAGCGTTTCACGGCACCCCGGTGGGTGCCGACGCCGGGCGCGCGTTTCGGGGCGAAGCGGCGCTTCTCGCCGTTCGGCGCAGCCGGCGCACCACGACCGCCACGACCGGCGTCACGCCCGCCGTGCGGTGCTTCGCGCACGAACGCGG
>JANNCK010000131.1:0-24508 GCA_031386545.1 Sphingomonadales bacterium | reverse complement strand
GGTCGCGGGCGATACCGACCAGCTGACCGGCGGCTATGTCGTTGCGACAGACGGCGTGCTGACCTTGGCCGGTCAGGTGCATGTCCGGGCTGCAGGTGTGACCGTGGGGGCACTTGAAGCAGCGATTACCGGCGAATTGACTGCGCGAGTGCTGGTCCGCCCGCTGACCAACGGTGTCCGTTTGCAACTGGTCGAACTCGCCCCTGTGACGGTCTCGGTTGCGGGTGCGGTGTTCGAAGCTGGGCCCGCCCGCGTCGGCGAACGTCAGGCCGAGGTCCGCGCCTTGGCCGTGTCCAACATGGTGGCCGGGGACAGCAATGCGGGCCGGACGCTGAGTACGGCGTTGCGCGCGGTTGGCGGGGTACGACCCGACGCCGACGACCGTGCGATCTATCTCATTCGGGGTGACCGCTGGACGCGGATCGACATGAGCGGGGCGCTCGACGGGCGGAACGACGTGGATGTGACCGTTGCCAGCGGCGACCGCATTATCGTGCCCTCGGTCGGTTGCCTTCAGGAACGGCTGGTCCGACCCTCGCTCATCACCACGCCGGGCATCCGCGTGTTCATGTCCAACCTGTCGCGACCGGCCTCCAACAATGCCTCGTCAGCGATTGGCAAGGAGGCAACGAGCCTGCCCTATGGCACGCGGTTTCTGCAGGGGCTGGTCTCGGCAAACTGTGTCGGCGGCTCGGCGATGAATGCCGACCGGCGGGCCGTGCTGATCTCGCGTAATCCGGTCACGGGCAAGTCAGTGGTTATCGCGCGCGCTGTTGAGGATCTCGTGCGCCATGCCGACCGCGATAATGACGACCCCTATCTGATGCCCGGCGATGCCATTGCTTGCTACGACAGCGCGGCGATGAACCTGCGCGATGTGGTCAGCGTCGTCAGTGACACTGTCACGCCCGTCGTCCTGTTCCGGAACGTCAAATAAGCGATGGCCGAGGCGATCGCCCCACCCCGTCGCCTTGTGTGCGCCTATCTGCTGGTCCGCGACGGCCTGCCCCGTGACGGGCGCTATCGCCGGTATCTTGTCTCGCTTGCGGGGCCGGTTGCGCTCATCTGGTGCGCGGCGATGCTCTATTTGCTGGTCGCGCCGGTTCGCTATGCGAGCAATTTTACGCTGATCCTGCCAAGCGCCGGGATTGGCAGCACGCTCAACGTCGAAAGCATCGGTCAGGCGCAGTCATCGGCATCATCCGCCTTCAGCAGCCCGACGCTCAGCCCGACCGAAAACTATAAACGCCTGTTGATGGCCGATATTACCCGGCGTCACGCCGCGCAGGCGTCGGGCGACACAGGCGACGACTTTCCCGATCCGGCGGTAAAGCTGATCGACCAGACCAATTTGATCGAAGTCGCGGTGACGGGCGCATCCTCGCAACACGCCGAACAGCGCGCGCTTGCGCTCCGCAATGCGTTTCTGTCGCAGCTTGAATCGCTGCGCCGTGACGAAGCGGCCAAGCGCGAAGTCGCCGACGTCCGCCATCTCCGCACCCTCGAACTCAAGGTCCGCGACAGCCAACAGAAACTGCTCGCCTTTCAGGCAACGAGTGGCCTTGTCTCGCTCGACCAGTTCAACAACCGGATCGCCAGCCTCGACGCATTGCGCGACAAGGAGCGCGAGGTGCGGACCGCCTACCGCGTACAATCTGCCCAGACCGGGCGTTATGCCGGCGTGTTGGGCACTGGCATGGCCGGGTCGAACGATACGCTCAGGCTGAAATCGGATCCGGTTTTTCAAAAGCTGGTTGAGACCTATGCCGCGCTGAATGCCATTGCCGACCAGAAATCGGCAACCTTGGGCGAACGCCACAGCGCTCTTGTGCAGGCCGACAGCGAACGTGACACCCTACGCGCGGCGCTGGTCCAGCGAGGGCGTGAACTGACTGGCCTCGACGCGGCGCAATTGATGCGGCGTATTGACCTGTCGGTTTCCGACGGTCGTTCGGCCTTGCTCGGCGGGATGGTCACGTCCGAGGCGCAACGGGCAGGGATCGGGGCCGGACTCGCTACGCTGCGCGGCGACATCGCGCGTCAGGCCGGACGTTCCGGACAGCTTGTGGCTCAAGCCTCGACGCTGGCCGATCTGGTCCGCGATCACCGGATTGCAGAGGCGGTGTTTTCGTCGGCGCTCGCGCGGATCGACACCAACAAACAGGACCCCTTTGCGTCCTACCCGTTGGTCCAGACGCTGGAAGAGCCGTCGCGCCCAGTCGCCGCGTCGAGCCCGTCAGTGATGGCCGTCGTCCTCGGCGCGCTCGTCGCGACCTTGTTCACTCTGGCGGGATTTGGATTGCTATGGCTGCGTCAGCCGATCATCCGCAAAATCTTTCCGAAAGCCTGATCGCCGGGACTATCGCCGCCAGCTGGGGGCTGTGGCTGGTCGGCGGGCTTTATGTCGCCGGGCCATTGCTCGGCTGGACCTTGGGCGGGCTGGTTGCCGCAAAACTCTATGTAGCGCCCGGATTGCCGTCCGCTAACCGGCCGCCGCGTATCGGCTTTGCGGTACGGGTTTGGCTCGGTGGCATGGCGGCGATGCTGTTCGTGCTGTTCGTCGGCCATGCGAATTTCGATCTTGGCGCGGTGGCAACACTGAAATCGTCGATTGGCTGGGCCAAGGGCTGGGCCTTGCTTGCGCTATTCCCGTTCGCCGGGGCAGTGCTCGATGTGCGCGCGGCGCTGATTTATCGCAGTGTCTGCCGTCTTGGCCGACAGACATTGTGCCTGTTGCCGGTCTTTCTCGTCGCCCCTTATATCGGGCTGCCCGAAACCCTGTGGACCTCGCCGCTCAAGATATTAGGTGGTGCGGACGATGCGTTTTTCGCGGTTGTTCTGTACACTTTGGAACCCGGTTCGGGCATCGCGCGCTGGCAGTTTTTTGCGCCCTGGTCGCCCGCCGCCGGCCTGATCGGTGTCGTGTATCTGCTGTGCGCGGTCGAGGAAAAGGACGGGCGCTGGCGGGCAATCGGGTGCGCAGCGGGCCTCGCCATGATCCTGATGGCGCAGTCGCGCCTTGCCCTTGTCGCGGTTGCCATCGCGTGGCCGCTGGCCTTTGCGGTGTCGCGCCTTAACCGTGCGGGGATATGGTTTGCGGCAGTGCCGGTGGTACTGGCTGGAAGCTGGTTCTGGCCCGTGCTGTTGTCGATCATCGACAAGGCGCAAGCTGATTTTGTCGGCGCGCGGGCGGATTCAAGTCGCGTCCGCGCGTCACTTGGCCGGATCGCCGTCGAGCGTTGGGAGCATGAGGCCTATTGGTTCGGTCACGGTATCGTCGAGCGCGGGCCGCACCTCGTCGAATATATGCCCATCGGCAGCCACCACAGCTGGTACGGGCTGTTGTTCGTGAAGGGGATCGTCGGACTCTGCGCGCTGGCGATCCCGCTCGCGGTCACACTGATCGCCTGCGCGTCCACTTCGCTGAAAACAGCTGCCGGGCGGGTCGGCCTATCGATGGCCCTCGTCTATGTGCTGTATAGCTTCGGCGAAAATCTTGAGGTGGTCAGCTACCTCTGCTGGCCCGCACTGCTGCTCATCGGGATCGCCCTGCGCGTGCCGGACAGTTCGGCGTCCACTCCTGCCACGCCCTGACGCGGCGCATGTTTCCCGATTAGTGCTGCCCACAGCCCCGCCCGTTCCGTCAGGCAATGCGCCGTTGCCGCACGACCCGCGCGCGACATCGCGGCGAGCGGCAGGTTGCGTAACCCTTTGAGGGCGGCGACGAGCGCCACCTGATCGGTGCAATTCACGATCAGCCCCGCTTCGCCAACTTGTTCGGGCAGGCCGCCTGCGGTCGAAACCAGTATCGGTCGCCCCGCCTCGCGCGCTTCGTTGGCGACCTGACCATAGGTTTCGTAGCGCGAAGGCACGGCGATGACGTGGCATTGTCCGATGAACGCGGCGGGATGTTTCACCTTCCCGGCAAAGGAGATGCGGTCGTCGCCGTGCGCGTGGTGCTGCAACAGCTCGAGATCGGCCCCATAGCCGCCGACGATCAGCCGCATATTGTCGGTGGCATCCAAACAGCGGAAGGCGTCGATCAGCCGGTCGAAGCCCTTGGCATTGTCGAAACGGCCGTAGCAACCGATCACCAAAGGCGCGCCCGGACGGAAAACCGGGTCCGCGACCTGCACCAATGTCGCGTCGCGGTTATAGGGATAGATCACCCTGATTTTGGACGCGGCAGTGTGTGACACGGCACGCAACCACGCAGCCTGTGCGCCGGATACCGCGACGACATCATCGGCAAGCGTGAAGGCCAGTTTGAGCATCACGCCAAACCGGGCGGGATGGCGCACATGAAGGTCCGCCCAATCCCGCGAATAGCTATGCTCGACATGGATGATCCGCACGCGACGGTTGCGGAGGCGCAGCCCGAACAGAAAAACCAGACGACGCCAGCTTGGCGGGAAATGTGTGACAATGATGTCGGCATCGAGTCGAGGCGGTCGTAACCGGTCGGGATCGACAGCCAGCGTTGTATGTGACGCTTGCGTTTGCAGCGTCGGACAGTCGAAAATGGCCAGCCCGCGTGTGACGCCGCCAAGCGCAAAGTCATTGAGCAGATGAACAATCCCCATGCGTGTCATGCCATGACCTTTCCGCCCGACCAGCGCCGTGCGACCCAGCGCGACAGGCCGGGGCTACAGCTGCGGGTGACGAGGGCAGCAGCGAGAGTCAGCAGCGTTTTGCGCGGCTCCTGCCACAGCGGCAGGCGGCTTGCCGACAGCGCCTCGCCGATCAGTGACAGCGCGAACGACCCATCGCCAAGCTGCACCGAACGCCGCGCCAGATAGCGCAGTTGATAGGCCCGCGCCGCCGCGCCGTGTGCCGCGACGAATTCGGGTGCGTAGGTCCGCACCTTGTCGATCACCCGTTCCCAGCTTTCAAATTGGCGCGCGATGTTTGCCGACAAGCCGCCACCGATGATCCGGTAGTCGGTCAGCAAGGGGGCAATACCGTCGAACCGGTATCCGCTGGTCAGGCTCATCCGGATCCACAGCTCGATGTCTTCGGATTGCCGGAAACTTTCGTCGAAATAGCGCGGGCGGTGGGGTTCAGCGGCATCGGCGTGAACAATGCGGTCCAGCGCGGCGCGGCGGATAACCGCGGCGGACCCGTTGCCGACTGGATTGCGGCACAGGATATGGTGCGGTGCAACTGCATCCAATCGGGGTCGCTGCGCCTGTTTCAGGATCGTCCCATCGGTATCGATAAAGCGCGACCCGCTGTAGCTGACCCCGACCGAGGCGTCGGCATCGAGGTGGATAACATGGAGCCTCAGCTTTTCGGGCGACCAGCGATCATCCGAATCGAGCAACGCAATCAAGTCGCCGCGTGCGTGCGCGATGCCGGTGTTGCGCGCCCCGGCCAACCCGCGGTTCTGCTGGTGCACAATGCGGATGCGCGGATCGTCGAAGGTCCGGCAGATCGCAATGCTCTCATCGCTGCCGCCGTCATCGACAATGACCAGCTCGAAATCGGTGAGCGTTTGGTCGAGCACTGACTGCACCGCCTCCGCCACATAGGGCGCGACGTTGAAGACCGGCATAACCACGGAAACGCGGGGGGATGTCATCGGGCAGTTCCTTTGCAGGTCATCAGGCAAACAGGCGCAGGCGCGCGGGCCGGGGCAGGGCCAGTGCAACCAAGCTCGAAAACAGCGTCAGCCAACCCCGGCGGGCATCGGCAAGAAAGGCGTGGGCATCGAGCCGCAGGCCACGCCGCGCATAGCCAAGGGCAATGCGCGCGCTTGCCCCCGACCGCAGCGCCCGCCGCGCCAGATACCGGCAATAAACGGCTTCGGCGGCCAGCACCGACACCGGCATCATTGCGGCATCACCGTAGCGCGCGGCCAGCGTGCGCCATCCCTCCAGCATCCGGTCAAGATCAACCGACAGACCATCGGGGCTGAGCCGGTAATCGACCAGAACCTCGTCCATCCCGGTGATCGCATGACCCTGTGCAGCGGCGCGCATCAGCCATTCCTGATCCTCGGCATGCGACATGGCTTCGTCGAACTGTCCGATCAACGCCATTGCGGCGCGGGTGACAACGAGGTTCGACATCGTGCAAACGGGATTTTCGCCAAGCAGGTCGGCCACGCCGAGCGGCGGCGGACTGACCGACGATGTGGTCCTCGCGGCCAGTGTGCGGGGCGCGCTGTCGATAAAAGCAATGCGCGCGTAACTGGCGGCAATGTCCGGGGATTTCTCGTGAAACTGCCGATGCCGCGCAAGCTTGTCCGGGTGCCAGATGTCGTCGGCATCGAGGAAGGCGATCAGCAAACCCGACCCAAGCTGGACGCCTATATTGCGTGTTGACGCGACCCCCTTGTTCGACCGCGACACCACCCGGATGCGCGGGTCGCGGGCAGCAAAGTCGAGCAGGATCGACAGGCTGGCATCGGTTGAGCCATCGTCGATGGCCACCAGCTCAAAATCGCTTTCGGACTGAGCCAGCACGGACCCCAGCGTTGCCGCGAGGGTCGTGGCCGCATTGTGGACGGGAACGACCACCGAAACCGCCGGAATGTTCATATCAGAGCCTTTTCATTGATGAGGGCTTCGTCGGGTTTGAGCGCCCGCCAGATGATGATCCCGGCAAACGGGATAGACACGACGCCCATCCCCGCGACCCACAGTGCGGCGGCTGTGGCCAGCCCGTAGTGGGTGCCGATAACCAAGCCAGCGAGCGCGGCGACGCAGGCAATAAAACCGGCAACGGCATCTGCCCCCGGCTTGCCCTCGGCGCGTAGCCACGTTGTGCTGGCTGTTGCCAGAAACATCGGGACGGCGGCCAATACGAGAATGGCAATCAGCGGTGCCGCGTGGCTCCACCGCGCACCGAAAACGAGCGGCACATAGAGCGGCGCGAGCAGGCACTGCGCCGCGACCAGCGGCGCGAACAGGCTGACACCAAGCACCAGCGCGCCACGAAACCGCTGGGCGCGTGCCGGTCCGGCGGGCGCTTGGCACAGGTTCGGGAACACGACCGTGCCAAACGCCGCCAGCAATGACGAGACAATCCCTATCCCGGCATTGAACGCGAAGTAATAGGTGCCAAGCGCAGACAGCCCCAGCGTTGCCCCGACGATCAACTTGTCCATCTGTGTCCGCATGGCCGTCGCTAAATCGGTCGCCAGTACGGACAGCCCAAAGCGCATGAGCGTGCGCCACGGCGCGAACCCGGCCTCGGGGCAGCGGTGCCAAACCCGGGCGCGCCGCGTGAGGATCAGCCAGAGCGGCGCAGTGAGCAATTTCGGCACAACAATCGACCAGGCACTGGGCCACATCAGCAGGAGCGCCGCCGTCAGGACATGATCCGCAATCGCCTGAATGGCGGAGGTGCGCGCCGTAACCCCCATCCGTCCGTCGCGCATGAGCAGGTAGCACGGGACGAGCCCGCCGGGCATTAACAGGTACACCGCTGACAGAACCGCAAGCATCTGGCCCGCGAGCATCTGGTCTAAGGCAAGGGCAAACACTGCCGCAACCGCCAACTGAACCGCGGCAACCCCGCTGCACCACAGCCAGAACAGGCGGTTCGCCGTATTACAGATCGCGTCGAGCACATCGGCACGGGCCGCGACAATCTGTTGCCCGATGCCGATATTGGCAAATACGCGGATGAGTTCGAACAGGGTCAGCGATAGCGCAGCGACACCGACGATCTCGGGTGCAAGGCAACGCGCGATGATAATGACCGTGACCAACCGGACAATGCGAACGGCGAATTCGGCCGAGCCATAGGCTGCCAATCCCCCGAGCAACGCCATCCGCTCGTTGCCGAGCCATAGGGACAATCGTTGCTGCAATCCTGATCCCCCGGCAAGTGTCCGGTATTCGCCATCCACAGATCGTGCCAAGGCGAAAAACCGGCGCAATCGCGCGAGATCCGGGTTCTCTCCCGTAGATGTCAGGTCGATCGACATCGGAATCGTTGCAAAATGCGAAGGGGTGCTTTGCATTTTGCAAATGGCCGGTTGTCGTTAGATTTTTGTTGACCATCGTCAGTGGCAAAAATCGCCAACATCGACGGTTCCGGCACAGTCGTTGCTCCCCATTCCGTGTCCAGCACGGGGGTTTCAATGATGTATCAAACCAAATTCACCGATTTCGCCCCTGTCCATTTGGAACAGCAGCTCGCCTTTGACGGACGGCAATTCGTTCGGGTCGCGGCGGATGCGCTGGACCGAGGTACAATGACATTTTTGTTCGGTTTGCCATTGGTCAACTGCGCACGCCGTGCCGCTGCCAAAGCAATTGTCGCGCGCGCCGCCGCCAACCGGCCCAGCGTCATCCAGTTCGTCAACGCGCACTGTATCAACATGATGCGGACGAACCCCGCTTATGCCCGCGCGCTGTCGCACGCCGATACCCTGCTCCCGGACGGTTCAGGCATTGCAATGGCTGCGAAAATGGCCGGGCGGCGCATTGCCGAAAATCTGAACGGCACGGACCTGTTTCCCGAAATCTGTGCCGAAGCCGCAGCCAGCGGGCAGGGAATGTTTCTGCTGGGCGGAAAGCCTGGCATCGCGGCCACTGTCGCCGCCACGATGCGCCGAAGCCATTATGGCCTCTGCATCGCGGGTGCCTATCACGGCTACGCCCCCACCGATTATGACGCGTGTATCATCGAAGCCATCAACACGTCCGGCGCGTCGATCCTGCTTGTGGGCATGGGCGTGCCCCAGCAGGAATTGTGGATCGCCAAATATCGGTCACAGCTGACCGTGCCGGTCATTCTCGGGGTGGGCGGCTTGTTCGATTATTATGCCGGGTCAGTCCCGCGCGCACCGATGTTCATGCGGCAGGCTGGTGTTGAATGGGTGTGGCGGTTGATGCAGGAACCGCTGCGGCTCGGGCGTCGGTACTTGATGGGTAACCCCGCCTTTATCGTTCGCGCGCTTGCCTATGCGGCCAGCGAGCACCGGGCGGACGAACGGGCAACGCTTGTGTTGAAGCGGGGCGCCGACATTATTGCGGCAGTGGCGGCACTGATACTGCTTGCGCCATTGCTTGTGACGGTGGCCGCCCTCATCAAACTGGATGACGGCGGGCCGGTGTTTTTTGCCCAGATGCGTATCGGCAAATCGGGCAAGCCGTTTCTGCTGTGGAAATTTCGCTCGATGGTCGTGAATGCCGAGCGCCGCAAACAGGCACTGGCGGTTCACAGCGAGCGACGCGGCGCTTGTTTCAAAATGGCAAAAGACCCGCGCATTACCCGTATCGGGCGCTGGTTGCGACGCACCTCGATCGACGAACTGCCGCAGTTGCTCAACATCGTCCGGGGCGAGATGTCGGTTGTCGGCCCCCGCCCCTCGCTGCCCGAAGAAGTCGTTACCTACACCCCGCGCGCCCGCGAGCGGTTGCGGGGCCGGCCGGGCCTGACCTGCACCTGGCAAGTTTCCGGCCGGGCCGAGGTGTCATTCGACGACCAGGTTGAAATGGACATCGCCTATTTACGGCGACCGTCATTAGGCCGTGACTTCGCACTCATCGCACGAACACTACCGGCCATCGTCGCAGGGCGCGGCGCGTATTGATTGCGCGTTGTGAAAGGGCAGCCCGGCTGTGCCGATCAGACCCGGCCGGTCAGACCCGGCCGATCGCGCGCCACGCGGCAACGAGTGTTTCCGCCCTTGCCGCGACCGTCCGGGCATCGTCGCCCGGGCGGTAGAGCGCGCCGCCGATCCCCAGTCCCTCGGCCCCTGCCGAAAGCCACGCCGCAAGATTGGTCGCGTCGGTCCCGCCGACCGCCCATAGTCCGATGCTGCGGTCGATGACGTCACGCAGCGCTTTGAGATAAGCGGGCGACATCGCCGAGGCCGGAAACAGTTTCAAGCGGCGCGCACCCGCACGGATCGCGGCAAAGGCTTCGCTGGCGGTGAGGAACCCCGGCATGACTTCCAGACCCCGTGCCACGCCATGCGCGATGACCCCGGGGTCGCAATTGGGTGTTACCATCAGCCTAGCCCCGGTCGCGGCAAGGCGGTCCACCGCCGCAACGTCGAGTACCGTTCCTGCCCCGATCAGTGCCATGTCGCCGAAAGTGGCCTGCATTGCTGCGATGCTGGTGAAGGGGTCGGGTGAATTCAGCGGTACCTCGATGAGCCTGATGCCAGCCGTGACCAGCGCGCCGGTTACAGGCAGGGCGTCCGCAGCGGTCAGCCCGCGCAGGATCGCAACCAGCGGTGGTGCGCCTGTCGCCAGCAGCGCGTCAACCGTGTGCATCAATCAGCTCCAATCCGCGCAAGACACAGGCGTCGCCGTCCAGCTGCTGCGATCCGACCCCGAAATGCGCCAATGCTTGCTGGTAGCGCGTTATCAATTCAGCAGCACCAATCAAGACGACTGCGTCGGGCAAGCCATCAGCATCGCGCATGTCAACGATCTCGCTGCCGATCATCAGCCCCGACAGGAAGCCAGTCGCCCAGCTCGATGATTTTCCGGCGCGCAATTGCATCGCGCGGGTCTCGAACAGGCTCCCGAGCAAACCGGCACCATTCGACGACCGCGCCAGCCCGTCGGTAAAGCCCGTCGTTTCGTCCGCCGGATGATCAGCGTCAGCTCCCGCGAGGAGAGTCGAACGCTCTCGCAGCAATGCAAAGAGCTCACCGGTCAGGCAGGTGCGGAACCCGACAACTTTACCGTTTTCGGCCCGAACCCATTTGCTGTGCGTGCCGGGAAGTATGAAGTGGACGCTCCTCTGCCCCAGTCCCTGTCCCAGCGTGGCGGCGAGGGCAAACGCCCCATAGATCTGCGCTTCCTCGCCGCGCATCACATCTGGTCTGCCGGTGGCATCGGTACACGCAAGACCGGGTGCGATCCGCAAGGGGATGCCGTCGAAGGCGAACACCGGCGCTGCACCCGACCAATCGCCGACGCCCGCCGGACAATCGACATAGGCGATTTCATGCAGACCGCTCCGCGACCCCGCCATGCCACACAGGTCAATAGCGCTCGGGGAGGAGGTGCTGCACCAGGGCGCGAGGGCCGCACGCAAGGCTTGTGCTGGGGTGCCGGCCAGCACCCCGATACCCGGCCCCTCGCGCCGGTCGGTGATCGCGCCATCCTCGACGCGGTAGAGTCGCAGGCGGCTGGTGCCCCAGTCGCCGAGAACGCGCCAGCTCATGCCGGGAGGGCCGCAGCGGGAAGCTGGTTGCCTGCTACCGGCGCATCGAAAGCGAACAGTCCACCCGCCAGCGGCTGATCCACCAGTGCCGCCGCATCCAGTCCGACCCGTGCCGTCGTGACATAGACTGTGCGAAGATCGTGACCGCCGAACGCAATCTTGGTAACGCGCGCGCAGGGCAGTTTGACAGTCAAGAGCAGCCGCCCATCGGGGGCATAGCGGCGAACGCTCCAGCCATCCCACAGGGCGACCCATAGGCAATCCTCGCTGTCGAGCACCACGCCATCGGGATGGCCATCGTTTTCCGTCAGCTGCAAGAACACCTCATTGCTCTCAATGCATGGTCCCTCTCCGATCATGTAGCGCCAGATCGTTCGTTTACCCGAATCGACATGGTAGAGCATTCGCCCGTCGCGCGTGATGGCGGGGCCGTTGGTGACGACCGCCTCGCCGCCCATGCGGTGCAGTTTTCCCCGGTCGAGGCACCAGAGCGCCCCGGTCGGCTGGCGCTCCTCGTCGTCCATCGTGCCGAACCATAGCCGACCCTGACCATCGACCGTTGCGTCATTGGTGCGGTTGTGCGCGGGCATCGGAACTTTGGCGATCGTGGCGCGCGTCGCGCCGTCACGTCCGACCGACAGGATCCGGTTGCCCGATCCAACCAGCAACGTACCGTCGCTGGCGGGGACGACAAAACTCGGCTGCCCGCGGAGTTCGAGTGTTTCCTGTGCGCCCGACCCGGGCACAAATCGGTGCAATCGCCCGCCCTTGATATCCACGAACTGCAGCGCGGCTTCCCCGGGAAGCCATGCCGGACCCTCGCCCAGCAATGCTCCCACTGGCCAGACAAGGCGGACGTCGATACTCACTTGGGCGCTATGCACCGCTTGGTGTCGCCTGTCCCCATTCATCCGAAGGCTGCCGCCGCGCCTGCACTCATCGGCAGTCCCGCCACATCTTGCCTTTCCCCGGTTGATCTTATATTTGTATGAGTATATCCAAGCAGCGATGACGTCAACGCTGCCCCCGCGAAATCGCCGCTCCGCTGCCTGGTTCGACAACCCGACGAACATCGACATGACCGCACTCTATCTGGAGCGGTATCTGAACTTCGGACTGAGCCTCGACGAACTGCGCTCGGGGCGCCCGATCATCGGTATCGCGCAGACGGGTTCGGACCTGTCCCCGTGCAACCGCCACCATCTCGTACTCGCCGAACGCGTCCGCGACGGCATCCGTGAGCAGGGCGGCATTCCCATTGAATTTCCGGTCCACCCGATCCAGGAAACTGGCAAACGCCCGACAGCTGGGCTCGACCGCAATCTTGCCTATCTCGGGCTGGTCGAGGTTCTGTATGGCTATCCGCTCGACGGCGTCGTGCTGACCATCGGTTGTGACAAGACGACGCCCGCCTGCCTGATGGCCGCGGCCACTGTGAACCTCCCCGCAATTGCGCTGTCGGTCGGGCCGATGCTTAACGGCTGGCATAAGGGCGAGCGTACCGGCAGCGGCACCATTGTGTGGAAAGCGCGCGAGATGCTGAGCCGCGGCGAGATCGACGATGCGGGGTTCATCAAGCTGGTGGCGTCGTCTGCGCCCTCGACCGGCTATTGCAACACAATGGGCACGGCGACGACGATGAATTCGCTGTGCGAAGTGCTCGGCATGTCGTTACCCGGTTCCGCCGCTATCCCCGCCCCGTACCGCGACCGGCAGGAGAATGCGTATCGCACCGGGCTTCGCATCGTCGAGATGGTCGATGAAGATCTGAAACCGTCGGACATCATGACGCGCGATTCATTCCTGAACGCGATTGTCGTCAATTCGGCCATCGGCGGCTCCACCAACGCGCCGATTCATCTGGCCGCCATCGCACGGCACATGGGCGTCGACCTGGCGCTGCGCGATTGGCAGGACCACGGCCATAAGGTGCCACTGTTGGTCAATCTGCAACCGGCAGGCGAGTATCTGGGCGAGGATTATTACCACGCGGGGGGCGTTCCCGCTGTCATCAACCAGCTGATCGAGCAGGGCTTGATCCGCGAAGATGCGATGACGGCGAACGGGCGCACCATCGGGGACAATTGCCGGGGCGTCGCCATCGAGGATAAGAAAGTCATTCGGCCCTTCGCCACGCCGATTTTGACCGAAGCCGGTTTCCTCGTTCTGTCCGGCAATTTGTTCGACAGCGCCGTCATGAAGACCAGCGTGATCTCGCCCGAATTCCGCGCGCGCTACCTGTCGAACCCCGCCGACCCTGATGCGTTCGAGGGACCAGTGATCGTATTCGACGGACCGGAGGATTACCATGCACGCATCGACGACCCCGCATTCGCCATCGACGCTACGACCCTGTTGGTAATGCGCGGAGCCGGACCCATTGGCTATCCGGGTGCCGCCGAAGTCGTGAACATGCGCGCGCCTGCCTATCTGTTGCGTGAAGGGATTGCGGCGCTGCCGTGCCTGGGCGACGGGCGTCAGTCGGGCACATCGGGTAGTCCCTCGATCCTCAACGCCTCGCCGGAAGCGGCGGCAGGCGGCGGGCTGGCGCTGCTGGTCTCGGGCGACCGTGTACGGATCGACCTGAAGCGCGGCACGGTCGATGTGCTGATCGATAATGCCGAACTGGTGACGCGTCGCGCAGCGCTGGAGGCTGCGGGTGGTTATGCCTATCCGGCCTCACAAACCCCGTGGCAGGCCATCCAGCGCGCCGTGGTCGGCCAGTTGAACACGGGTGCTATCCTCGAAGGTGCCGAAGCCTTCCAGCGCATCGCCCAGACCCGCGGCCTGCCGCGCGACAATCACTGACATGGAGCCGCGCCTTATGACGAACATCCGCCTCGGGTTGGTCGGTCTGGGCAAGATTGCGCGTGACCAGCATCTGCCGGCGATTGCCGCGACCGAGGGCATCGAACTTGTCGCGGTCGCAAGCCGCAATGCGACGGCAGAGGGCGTACTCAACTATCCCGATCTTGCCGCGATGCTCGCAGGCGAACCCGGCCTCGCCGCCGTCGTACTGTGCCAGCCGCCACAGGCGCGCTTTGACGCGGCGCGGATGGCACTGGCGGCGGGCAAACATGTCTTTCTCGAAAAGCCCCCCGGCGCGACGGTTTCCGAGGCGCAGGCTCTGGTCGCGCTAGCTGCGCAACAGGGCGTGACGCTGTTTGCCGGATGGCATTCGCGCTATGCATCCGCAGTGGCGACAGCCAAAGCGTGGGTGGCCGCGCACACCCTCAACCACGTCACCATCGACTGGAAAGAGGACGTCCGGCACTGGCATCCCCGGCAGAACTGGATCTGGGAGCCAGGCGGCTTCGGCGTGTTCGATCCCGGCATCAACGCCCTGTCGATCCTGACCGAGGTAATCGACGCGCCGGTCCGCCTCATTGATGCAGAGCTGGAAACCCCAACTAACCGCCAAGCCCCAATCGCCGCGCGTCTCGCCATGGCAACATCTGCGGGCATGCCGATTGCCGCTGACTTCGACTGGCGACAGACCGGTCCGCAGACATGGGACATCGTCATCGAAGCCGAAGGAGCAATGCTGTGCCTGTCGCATGGTGGCAACACGCTCGTCATTGACAACGTGCCGCAGGACGCCGGGCCAGAGGCAGAATACCCTGGCCTCTATCGCCGTTTCGTCGAGCTGATCCGCTCGGGCCAGAGCGATGTCGACCTCGCGCCGCTGCAAATCGTGGCCGACGCCTTTCTTCGCGGTCGGTCTCGCTCTACTGAAGAATTTAAAGACTAGACCGGCAAATTGAGGACTGTGACTGTTGGCTAAGGCCGAACGGATTCATCAGGCGATCGCCCGCACACTTGGCACAGCTATATTGAGCGGCCAGCACAAGCCGGGCGACAGTTTTGAAGGAGAGATCGAACAGTCGCTGGCGCTCGGGGTGTCGCGGACACCCTATCGCGAGGCCATCCGCATTCTCGTTGCCAAAGGCTTGCTCGAAAGCCGCCCTAGGGCGGGCACGCGCGTGACGCCGCGTGCGCGCTGGAACCTGCTCGATCCCGATGTTCTGGCGTGGACGTTTTCGGGGGAACCGGATGAAAAATTTGTCCGGGGCTTGTTCGAGTTGCGCGGTATCATCGAACCTGCAGCCGCAGCCCTTGCCGCGCAACGCCGGACCGCCGATCAAGTCGGCGCAATGCGAAACTCGCTGGCAGCGATGGCGCGCCACGGTCTGACGACCGAAGCGGGCCGCGCCGCCGACCAGCAATTTCACCGGTCGGTTCTGGAAGCAACGCACAATGAGGCGCTGGCTTCTTTGGCAAGCTCGGTCGGCGCTGCCGTCGATTGGACGACACGATACAAACAACGACATCACGCCCTGCCACGCGATCCCTTGCCCGAACATTTAGCCGTGTTCGAGGCGATAGAATCAGCCGACGTCGAGGGCGCGCGACGCGCGATGGAAGAATTGCTGCGACTAGCTCTCGACGACACGGCGGCGACCCTAGCTTGAGGCACGCGCGCGACGGTCCTGATCGAAAGTCGTTTCGCCAAGACCGACGTCTTCACCCGCGCACTGGCATCGCGCCGCCCCGAATGGCACGAAGGACGGTAACGCCGATGTCGGCCAGATTCGAAATAGCACACGAAATTGGCGGCCGACTGCGTCGACCGCCATCGTATCACTAACGCAATTCACGATTAGCGAATTAAGCTAAAATCCTTATCACCGGGCGAGGTGCCCGATCCACCGGGTGCCGCCAAATTCGGCGCATCCGAGCCATTGCCGAAGCCGTTGTTGCCACGGCCCTTGTTCCGCGGAGTCGGAGGGCAGGAGCAGGATGGGGGTGTCGGCGAAGAGCCCGCACCGCTGACATATTTCAGTTCGCTCCAATCTAGGTCGCGCATGAATTTTCTCCTTTGACATTGCCTCGTCGCCGCCGATTTGTGAGGTGCGTTAACAGGCTGTGACGAGGGCTATGCTTGGATAGGCAACGTCAACAAGTGCCAAAAAACTGTTGTCCCGAAACGGGGCGATACACATAATTGCCTTGGTTGTTAAAGTTCTAGGCTACCCAACATGCAGCCCATGTTCATTGGCGCGAATGTTAATCATTGTAACCCGCGCCAGATGCCGGGTTTTTGGGCACAAGCGAACTGAGCCAGCCCGTGATTGCTAGCCGCCGACCTGGTGCCGAGGGGGACACGATCGAAACGCTGTGCCGTTGGGGTACTGAAAATAGATCGAGTGTGTTGAACCGTGGCACCTGTCCACAGACCTGCGAATCGTCGTCGGAATGAAAAAGCAGCAGACCTCCCCATTCGGGCCGCCAGGCAGGTGTCATTCCCAAAACGAAAGCTGCGACCCGACGTCGGCCCGGCGCTTGATCGTCGTGGCAGGTCAGAAAGTCCCCCGTGGCATAGGCCGTCACCTGTCCCTCGGTAAACATCAGTTCAGACTGCCCGATGACCTTTTCAAGGAAACCGAGCATCGGGGTGGCTGCCAAAACATGTGCCAGCGTATCTATTCCGTCCGTCACCTCGCTACTCGGCTCAGCTATACGCAAGCCTTCATAGCGGTACTGAAACCCTAAACAGGCACGTTTGTGCATTGCTGCGTTCAAGTCCTCGGCATCTTCAATGCTCATCGCAGCACGTTCTTCGCGCGAGAGTTCCAAAATGCCGCCGGGGATGTTCATGACCTGTCGCCAGTCTTGACGCGCCACAATTTCGGCGTGCAGCCCGCGCAGCCCGTTTTCGACCATGAACGCCGGGATACGCACGCGGCCCTTTGCGGCATAGGTTGCCGCGATGGCTTCGACATCGTGATCGGGATTAAGTGTTAAATTCATCCCAACACCCCCAAACCTGCTCTATGCATAGCCTACAGATAGTTAAGGGCCCGCAAATGCCGATTCCAGAGGTGCAGCATTTGCCAGCGGCCGGATTGATATGCAGCGTCGTCGCCAATTAGACTCAACAAAATGACCAGCTGTGGAAGTAAGGATTTTGAGCCATTCCCGAAGGGCTGGATCACCGCTAATCAGACGCGGAAGGACATCGCATCGCGCTTCCGGTCTGGCGCTGCTTGTACCGATATGGTCCCTTGCGAGAGCGTAAGAATATAATCTGCACGCTCGACCAGTGCCGGACGATGCGCGATGACCACGCGCGTGATCGGCAATGCGGCGAGCATGTTGGCGATGCGCGTTTCGGTCTCCGGGTCGAGGTTTGCCGTTCCTTCGTCCAGAAACAAGACATCGGGATCGCGGTAGAGCGCGCGCGCAAGAAATAGGCGTTGACGCTGGCCCGACGAGAGCGCTGCGCCCATATCCCCGATCAAACTTTCATATGCCATCGGCATCTGCGCGATGTCGGCATCGATTTCTGCAAGCTGTGCAGCTTGGACAATCCGAGCATGGTCGGCGCCGGCATCAAAAAACGCAATATTGTCAGCGATTGTGCCTGTCAGCAAACAATCATCCTGCAAAACCGCGCCAATGCGCCCACGCCATGCCGACATGGATGCCCCGTTCAGCACTTTGCCGTCGATGAAAATCTGGCCCGCATTGGGGTTAAGTAAGCCGAGCAGCAGACGCATCATGGTTGTCTTGCCAGCCCCGCTCGGCCCGACCAACGCCACGAGTGATCCGGCCGGAATATCGACGGTGACGCGATCAAGAACCGGAGCACTCGATTCCTCATAAGCGAAGCTCAAATTGTCGAGCCGGATCGACGGACCAGGCAGCAGACCCTGACGAACGTGCGCCGTCAGCTCCTCTTTGGGCTCGGTGACAATGTCCGATAGTCGGTCGAGATGCACGGAGAGCAACCGCCAGCTTTGCACCTGCTCGACCAATGACGTCGCGCTCGACACAAAGCTGCTCCGATAAGCCAGAAATGCCAGCAGAACACCGATTGTTATCTTACCGTCGAGCACGCGCAGCGCGCCAAGATAGACACAGATCAAAAACGCAAAACCGAACAGCAGATTTTCCGCCAGGTTCACACTGATCCCCAGCAATCGGGACCGATACGAGGCTGAAATGACTTCGGCGTATTGGTTGCGCCAGCCGCTTTCACGCTGGGCCTCGTGACCGTGGATCTTTACCGCGCGGACGGCACGAATGGTCTCGATCAGAAAGGTTTCTTCATTGGCGCGGGCGACAATCTCTTCTGACGACCGGCGTCGCATCGCCGGGTAAACCAGCTGATTGATGGCCAAAAACGCCAAGGTGCAAAAAAGGACAACCGTCGCCAGCAGTGGACTTACAATCATCATGACAACCAGCGTGGTTATGACGAGCACGAAGTCGATCACCATGTTGACCAGCCCGCCCGCCAGCAGCGACTGGATCGGCTGGATCGATCCGACGCGCGACAACAGATCGCCAACATGGCGACGTTCGAAATAGGTCAGGGGCAGGCGGATCAGGTGGCGAACGACGTTCCCGCCCAAGTCGAATGAGAGCGACTGACCGAGCGTCAGCATGACCCATTCTCGCAGTGCCTTGGTGATGCCATTAAGCGCAAAGATGATGCTGAAGGCGATCAGCAACAGCATCATCAGGTTCGTGTCGCCCTGCGCGACGGCGTCATCGATGACAATTTGTATGTAAAAGGGAATAAGAAGGGCTGTAAATTGAAGGACCAGCGACAGGAGCAAGACCTGGACGAAGGCAGCACGGAAATTCGCGATGTTTGACCAAAGGTCCGTCAGGCGGGTCGTCGGCTTTGCAACCACTGGTTTGAAAGAAGTTGTCGGTTTGAGTTCGAGCGCAACCCCTGTGAAGTGCCGACCGAGCTGAGCATGACTGATCGATTGGCGCCCTTTCGCCGGATCGAGAATGATCGCCTGTTTGGCAGTGACAGCCTCAAGCACGACGAAATGGTTGAGATCCCAGTGCAGGATTGCCGGCAGCTGGAGCTTCTGGAGTTCGGTGATTTCGAGCCGCACCGCACGCGGGGCCAAGCCGAGATCGGCAGCGATCGCCATTAACTGCTGAAGCGTTGCCCCCTTGATGGACGTCGGGTAGCGGCGACGTAGCCCCGACAAGTTGACTTGATGACCATAATGGCTGGCGACCATTGTCAAAGCAGCGAGCCCACATTCCGCCGCTTCGGATTGCAGAACGGGTTTCATCCGTTCGGTCGGAAACCAGGGCATTGTCATTTGCCCATTGCACCCGTCACGGGGCCGAGAACCAGCGCCCACAGCGGCCTGCTCTCCATAACGAGATCGCCCGAGAGCGTCATTCCCGGGCGCAAAGCGTCACGCTGGATGTTTAGCGACCCCATAGAAGCGATCCGGACACGCACGCGGAATACGGGTTCGGCTGGCCGGATCGCGGCATCGACGTTGGCTGGATCAATGGCGACGCGCGATATGGCGATGATCGTTCCCTTGCCGACGCCGTATTTCTGGTAGGGATAGGCATCGAAGCGCAGCCGGACCTGTTGACCCGGTCGGGCAAAGCCAATGGCTGACGAGGGGGCATAAAGCCAAGTTTCGACGTTACTGCCCTGCGGCACGATAGTGACAAGCGATTTCTCGGGCACAACCCGCTGGCCGATTTCAGTGGTAATATCGCTGACATCGCCCGCCACAGGTGCGGCGATGATCATGCGATCCGCCCGCGAAACATCCGCCCGCTGCGCCACCAGCATGGCCCGCTGGGCAAGCAATTGCGAGCGTGCCTTGACGGCGTCGAGCCCTTGCTGGCCGAGCTGGATGCTAAGTGCGGCAATCTTGCTGCGCGTATCGCTCAGCCGTTCGTTCAGTGCTTCGCTCTCTGACCGGCGCGACAACAGCGAGGCACGGGCCTCATCGACCTGCCGCTGGCTGCCTGCTCCCGCTTTGGCAAGCCGCGCGCTGCGGGCAAGCATCGCTTCGGTAATCTCGATCTGGCTTGCGACGATCGACTGTTGCCGGACAAGCGAGGAAACCGTGCCGGCAAGACCGGCGCGTTCCTGCTTCAGTGCCTGCGATCCCGTTGTTCCGGTTTGACCCGCCACGTTGACCTGCAGATCCACTTCGCGAATTTGAGAATCGAGTTCCGCGAGTTGCGCCGACAAGCCATTTGGCCCCTGTGCCGTCGATACCGTTACCAACGGCGCACCCGCTGCGACACGCGCGCCCGATGCGACATGTATTTGCGTGACCTCTCCAGGTGCCGACGCCGACACCCGTGCCACACCGGCATCATAAGCGACGATGCCGCGCACATTAGCCGTGCTGGCATAGCGCCCAAAAATTAGCGTCAACAGGATGATCGCGGCGACGGCCAAAGCAATTGTCGTGAAAATGCGTGCCGATGGCGGCACCGCAGCAACAACCGTCCCCGCCAATCGCTGGCGGCGGGCCTCAATAACCTCTGCGCGAAAAAGCGCGCTTGCCATGAACGACTACCCCGAAACTTGAGGATTTGCGCTACACCGACAGAGTGAAGGGCCGGTTAATGATGATCGTCGCACACCCACGTCGTTGCTCAAGGAATCTTAACGCGCCAGTGCTAGCCGGGGGCAATCATGCGAGTTCAAGCGTCCATCAGCATCATTGCCGTGGCGGCAAGTCTGGCGTCCGGCGGTTGTGCGCCCACAGTACAGCTCGCAGTTGAGCCTGCTGTACTTTCGCCAGACTGGAGCGCAGCTGTGCTCCAATTGGCACCTGTCGATACAGCGCGTGCAGAGGCTCCGACGCTGGCCGCACTCTTCGGCTCACCAGAGCTTGCGAAACTGACGCAGCAGGCTCTCGATGCCAACCCCAATTTGCGCGCTGCACAAGCACGCACAGAGCAGGCGATAGCCGGACTACGCATTGCGCGCGGTGCCTCACTGCCTGTCGTGTCCATATCGGCTGGTGCCCGCGCATCGCGATCATCAAACGCGGGACCATTTGAATTTTCCACAAGCTTTGCCGCGATTGACGCCTTGCTGTCGATCGACATTTCGGGTGAAAAGGCCGCAGGCAGACGGACAGCCGCCCAGCGGGTCCGCGCTGCCGGTTATGATCGTGACGCGCTGTCATTGGCGATCAGTGCCGATCTCGCACGGATCTTTGTGCAGCGCGCGGCTCTTGCTGCGAGGATCGAGCTCGTGGATCGCAACCTCGTGGCGACAACAAAGCTCCAGAAGATCCTCGAAATTCGGCAGCGCGAAGGCGTGGCGACACGGGTCGATGTCGGGTTGCAGATCATCCGCGTCAAAGAACTCGAAGCCGAGCGCAATCGTCTGCACCAGGCACTTGACCAGACACGCACTGCGCTTGCCGTACTTGCAGGCGAAGAAGCGCCGCGCTTCGTATCTAAACCTGCTGCGCTGGACCGGTTTATCTTGGCCGACCTCAAAATTCCCAACCCGTCTGCCCTGATCGCGGTCCGTCCCGACATCATGGCTGCCGAAGCACGGGTCCGCGCCGCTGGCGGAGATGTCGCCCAGGCGCGTGCCGCCTTTCTGCCACGGCTCGATATTTCGCTCAGCCGTGCCGCACAGGGAATTCTGGGTGGAGGTCCGTTGGCAGGCGTGGTGCTGGGCGCAGACATTCTGCTCCCAATTTTTGGTCGACACCGGCTGACGGGTGAGCTGGATTTGGCGACAGCGGTGCAACGCGAGTCAGTGGAGGCCTATCGTCAAGTTCTGCTCGTTGCCCTGGCCGACGTCGAAGATGCGCTGTCGGCCGTCGGCCATGCGCGTGACCGCAGTGCCATCCTGGCCGATATTGATCGCGAAGCAACACTGACCGCTGATCTGGCCCAGCGCCAATATTTGGAAGGGGATGCCGATCTGCGCGCGGTTTTCGACGCACAGGATCTGTTGATAAGGGCACAGGATGCGCGTGCCATCAGCATTCAGGAACAGCTCGAGGCAAGCATAGCCCTGTACCGGGCGACCCGTCGTTCCGGCGGCTAGTCGGCACGCAGCCACCCTGTCACGGCATAGCGCCGAACCGGCGCGGCCGGCGTTACCGCCGACACGCTGTGTTGTTGCGGCACGGCGAACAGGTCGAGCGTATTGAAGCAAGGCACATGCCCCGTCACCAAATGGTCGTCGGGTCCGTGGAACAGCAACAAGCCGCCCCATTCCAGTCGCCAGCCTCGGGTCAAACCGAACACATAAGCCGAAAGCCGCTTCTTGCCGGCGACGTTATCGTCATGCCCGGTCAGGAAATCCCCAGGCCCGTAGGCCGTGGCATGGCCATCTGTGAAACTCAGTTCGCCATGCCCGGTTACCGCCCGCAACATGGCGAGCATCGCTTTACTCGACATGAGCTTGGCGAATTGGGTAAGCGGATCATCTTGTTTGTCGAACATTTCGGGATCGTCGGGAACGCGCAGCCCTTCATAGCGATATTGAAACCCGTGGCGTGCCCCTGCGTACACCTTTGCATCCAGTGCCGCACGGCGTTTGCCGCTCATCCGCGCGCGCGCCGACCGGGTCATCTCGATCACGCCTTCGGGCGTGTTGATGAGGTGCCACCAGTCATCCTGCTCGTCGAGATAGCTATGGAGCAGTTCAGCCCCATTGCCCGCGAGCAGCCCTTGGATGCGGACGCGGCGCTGGGCGCGATAGACTTGCGCCAGCGTTTCGACGTCGAGATCGGGGTTGAGGCGCAACCTGGTCACGAACATATGCCTTTCAGGCAAAGCGCGGAAGGGGCGTCGGTCAGGACACGATCTCGGTAGTCGTCAGGTTTTTCATGCTGAACTGAACTTCGACGACGGTGTCTATTGGACGAACCCACAATAGTTTCCGGAGTGCGGGATTGAAGAAATCACGCAGCATCGGCGGACGTGCCGCCTTGAAATAGAAACCGGGATCGGACGTGACGCGCGTATCGGCAAGCAGCGACAGTTCGTCTTTTCGCGTCACTGTCTGGACGACGCACGGGGCGTGGGTGATGCCAAGTGCACGCATCGCATAAGCGCGGTGGTAGCCATTGTGTAGCAAAATGCGGTTGTCACTGCGGATACCACTCAGAAAATTCGCGCTGAATCCGACAACGAGCCTCATCGCTGCAGCGACCGGGCCGTAGCTTTCGATGGTTGATAATTGCGCCGAGTCTAATAGCATGGCGTCGTGCGCCCGCAGGTCGGTTGAGGGTGAGATAAACTGGAATCTGTCGCTGCCCACCTGCTTGATCTGGACGGGTGGTGCGTCAGCATCGAGCGGGAGGCAAAATCGAAATAGCTCTTCAGGCGTTGCTTTGGCACCGAGAGCTTCGCCACGCACATTCGCGAAATGGTTGGCGACATGGCTTTGCCACACGACGAGCCGATCAAGTTCGACCATTTCGATCACTGTCGGTAGTGAATCAAACGTCTTTTGATAATAAGGGTGAGTTCGAACTTCGGCAGCTAGCGCGTCGAGGTTTTTACTGATCGGCTTCGTCTTCATGCGATCGGCGTCGCCCGACTCGACCTGTTCGAGTTCATAATAAATCTCGTTGGCTGCGCGCCATTCATCGACCAAGATTCGGGGCGCTATCTGGTCCCCGCCTACGACCCTTTCCTTGACGAACGAAAGATACTCTTCAAGGTGCGGCTGTCCCAGCAGCCAGACCAGCTGTGCATTTACATCGAGCGCATTGGCAATCGGTAAATGTTTTGACATGTTCAAATATGGTTCCCGGGATAGGAATTATCATCCACGGCACGATTTAGCGACGTAACACTGAAATTTGCGTTGCCGTGTCCCAAAAAATTCACGCACAAAAAAAACACGGAGAGTTGCAGCCCCCCGTGTCATTAATTCTCTTATCCAGAAGGACGGCGCTGATTAGCAGCCGCCGTATCCTTTGCCGCGGCTGCCGCTGCGGCCTTTGCCCTTGGACTTGCCCTTGGATTTCGACTTGCTCTTACCCTTGCTGCCGCCCCGGGGTTTCGATGGCGGGCAGGGCGAGCAACCGCGGCCACCGGCGCCATAAACGTGGCCGAGTTCTTCAACTGAAAGATCACGCATTTCGTTTCTCCTCGTCAAACATTGGCGATTGCTTGTGGTATATTAAGCCTCGCCGCATGATTTTTATGCAGCAGAATTTACAATGTACAGCTAGTAAATATCCATGTATCTATATGGGACATTAACCATATGCAGTGAAATATCGATAACAATTTGTATCTTCAGGCAACTCAATAATATTGATCTACAGATGTTACTATAAATTAGAAAAAGCATCGTTTTATTATTGTGAATAGGTAAAATATAGGCTTTGAACTTGCTAAATTACTTGCGGGGGCGATGTCCGTCGAGCGATCAACAGGATCATCTTTGTCATCAGCCAAAGCCAGATGAGCGCCTACAGCGGCGCGACGCTGATACTCGATGCCTTGCGACCAGCCAAGGACGACCGACACGGCGGTAAGCCAAATTCCCGGGGGCACGCGCTCAGGACATGGCCGCCAGCAAATCCTT